>NZ_JBTYMC010000143.1:0-16737 GCF_054880855.1 Streptomyces sp. S6
CGCGCCCAGCAGCAGCGTCGCCCCGGAGGTGACGCCGACCAGCAGGGGCGCCCGGTCGGTGAGACCGGCCATCGCCCGCGCGCGGGCGATGGCACGCGTGCGCGCCGGGTCGCCGTCCTCAATCCCGTACTCCTTCTCGACGTGCGGCTCCTGCGCCTTCGCCCGGCCCATCGCCCGCTGCCCGAGGAACGCGCAGAGGGCGAGGACGACGAGGAGGACGGCCGGGATGACGGACGCCTGCCAGGTCAGCAGGACGGGCGGCCCCGGCAGGACGCCCCCGGTGCCGTCCAGCCAGTCGGCGACGCGCTGGGCGACACCCCCGGACATCACGCCGCCGAGCGCGCACGCCAGCATGACGACGGCCGGCCCGCCCAGGCCTCGCAGGGCGGAGCGGTGCTCGGCGTCCCGCTCGTACAGCACGCGCGCGACGACCGCGAGAACGACCGCGACCGCGCCCTGGGCCACCGCGATCCCGCCGAACGTGACGTCCCCGGGCAGCCGCCCCTGCGACGTCCAGCCGGGCCGCGACCAGCCCGCGTACACCAGGGCGCAGGCCAGCACGGCGAGCGAGCCGAGCGGCAGGCGTCGTACGAGGTGGCGGTCGATCTTGTGGTCGAGGCGCTCCTCCGTGCGGCCCCTGCCGCACACCACCCACACGACGCTGACGGCGCCGACGGCCAGGGCGGCCTCCAGGGCGTGCCCGAAGGCGTCCAGGAGGGCCGCTGAGCCGTTCTCGTGGTCCCGGCGGGCAGCGGCCGTACCGACGGTCGCCGCGACCGTCAGGAGGCCCGCGGCGGTGTGCGCGGCGCGCAGCCGGGAGACCAGGCGGCGGCCGTACCAGAAGCCGGGGCGGCTGAGGGTCGTCGCGGTGCCGGCGTCGTCCGTGCGGGGCAGCGGCTCCTGCGACTCGTACGCGCGCCAGGTGCGGTGCGAGAGGTACCACAGGAGGGCGACGAGGGCCGTCGGGACGAACGCCGCGAGGGCGAGGCGGCGTCCGGGCTGGCCCCACCAGCCGCCGGGTTCGAGGAACCCCAGCCAGGTGTGGCGCTCGGCGCACGCGCGCGTGCCCGCGCACTGCCAGGCGGTGAGGTCGAGGGCGACCTCGCAGGCGGCGGCGACCAGGAGGACCGTCAGAAAGAGCGCGGCGAGCCGCACCAACAGGCCGTACAGGCGTACCGCGCGGGTGCCGGAGCGGGCGGCGGGGCGCATCCAGTGGGCGAGGTTGACGACCATGAACGGCAGCAGGAGCAGCCACAGCGCGCGGGTGCCGTTGCCGGACGTCAGGTTGGACCAGACGTACGCCTCCGGGATGGGCCGGTCCGGGCGCGCGCCCGGCCGGGTCTCCGCGTCGGCGTCGTCCGCGCGGCGGTAGACGGCCGCCGTGTCGTCACCCGTGACCCGCACCGTGCGGGGATCGTCGAGCATCTTCTCCGGCGTGGAGCCGCCCACGCCGTGGACGAGGAGTTCCAGAGCCGCGGCCGGCTCCCTCGCCGGTTCCTGGTCCGGTGCCGTTTCCTCAGGTGGTCCGGCAGGGCTCGGTACCCCGCCCACGATGAGACGTTCCACTGTCCGCACTTCCCCCGTGACGCGCCGTCGGCATCCTGCCGTGCCCCGTCAGGATGGCGGCTGACGGCCCATGAACACACCGGTTGTCACGGAATCTCCCCCTTACGTGAGTCAACCGTCACGTGCCGATGCGCACGAGCAGGCGCCCGTCGCCCTCTCGGCCTCCTCAAGCGGCCCGCGACAACGGCTGCGACGTGCGAGGATGGACCGTCCCGACCCGACCGGGCGGGTTCCACGCGGGAAGGACCGGAGCGTACGTGAGCGAGAATCAGAACCTCCTCGCGGAGCAGCGCCGCGCCCTCATCCTCGACGAGGTCCGCCGTCGCGGCGGCGTCCGCGTCAACGAACTCACCCGCCGGCTCGGCGTGTCGGACATGACGATCCGCCGCGACCTCGACGCGCTCGGCAGACAGGGCGTCATCGAGAAGGTGCACGGCGGCGCCGTCCCGGTCGTCGAGGCCAGCACCCACGAACCGGGCTTCGAGGCCAAGTCCGGCCTCGAACTCACCGCCAAGGAGGACATCGCCCGCACCGCCGCCGCACTCGTCGCCCCCGGCAGCGCGATCGCCCTCTCCGGCGGCACGACGACCTTCGCGCTCGCACACCGTCTGGTGGACGTGCCGGAGCTGACCGTCGTCACCAACTCGGTGCGCGTCGCGGACGTCTTCCACGCCGCGCAGCGCACGTCGGGGCCGCGTCAGGGCGCCGCGACCGTCGTCCTCACCGGCGGGGTGCGCACCCCCTCCGACTCCCTCGTCGGGCCCGTCGCCGACCAGGCCATCGCGGCGCTCCACTTCGACATGCTGTTCCTCGGCGTGCACGGCATATCGGCCGAGGCGGGGCTGTCCACCCCCAACCTCGCGGAGGCGGAGACCAATCGGCGTCTCGTGCACTCGGCACGCCGGGTCGTCGTGGTCGCCGACCACACCAAGTGGGATGTCGTGGGCCTGAGTTCGTTCGCGTCGCTCGATCAGGTCGACACGCTGGTGACGGACGCGGGGCTGCCGGAGGCGGCGCGGGCGGAGATGTCCGACCGACTGCGGGTCGTGGTGGCGGGGGAAGCGGTCCGGGCCGTGGACCTGTGATTCTGACGTTCCGTCAACTAGGGTGGGCGGCCCGGCAGTTCTAGGGGGTTCGCCTTGGAGCGTCAACTGGCCCCGGCAGGGCTTGAGTTCATCGGCACCGCGCCCGTCCGACTGGTGTTCGCGCACGAGATCCCCGCGCCCCCCGAGGCCGTCTTCCACGCCCTGGCCGACGACGTCCCCGGCTGGGCCGACTGGTTCGGGCAGGTGACGTCCGCGAAGGCGCTCGGTGACGGCGGGCGGCGGGAGGTCCACCTCTCGGGCGGCATCCGTCTCCGGGAGACGATCCTCGCCGCCGAGCCGTCCGAGGTGTACGCGTACCGGGTCGACACGGTCAACGCGCCCGCGCTGCGCGCCCTCGTCGAGGAGTGGCGGCTGACTCCGGCGGGGAGCGGGACCCGGGTGCGGTGGACGATGGCCGTCGACGGGCCGCTCCCGCTGCGGCTCGCGCTGAAGGGGATACGGCCGCTCGTGGGGCGCGCGTTCCGGGACGCGGTACGGGCGTTGGAGCGGCGGCTGGGGGCTTAGGGGCCGCGGGCCGGGCTCAGGGAACGGTGCGGCGCGTGCTCACTCCTGCCACTTCCCCGTCGTCAGCAGGGTCTCGATCGTCTCGCTGTACGGTGCGATGTCCAGCCCCTGCTGTGCGAGCCATGCGTCGGAGTAGTACTTGTCGAGGTACCGGTCGCCGGGGTCGCACAGCAGCGTGACGACGCTCCCCCGGCGTCCCTCGGCCACCATCTCGGCGACGATCTTCAGCGCGCTCCACAGCCCCGTCCCCGTCGAGCCGCCCGCCTTGCGGCCGATGGCCCCCTCCAGGGCGCGTACGGCGGCGACGCTCGCGGCGTCCGGGACCTTCATCATCCGGTCGACCGCGCCGGGCACGAAACTCGGCTCCATCCGGGGCCGCCCGATGCCCTCGATACGGGAGCCGCAGTCGCAGGTGACGTCGGGGTCGCCGGTCGTCCAACCCTCGTAGAAACAGGAGTTGTCGGGGTCGGCGACACAGATCCGGGTGTCATATTGCATGTAGTGCACGTACCGGGCGATCGTCGCCGAGGTGCCGCCCGTGCCCGCCGTCGCGACGATCCACGCCGGCTCCGGGAACGGCTCCAGCTCCAGCTGGCGGAAGATCGATTCGGCGATGTTGTTGTTGCCGCGCCAGTCCGTGGCCCGCTCCGCGTACGTGAACTGGTCCATGTAGTGGCCGCCGGTGCGCTCCGCGAGGCGCGCGGACTCGTCGTACATCGTGCGGGGGTCGTCGACGAAGTGGCACCGCCCGCCGTGGAACTCGATCAGCCGGCACTTCTCCGCGCTGGTCGTGCGCGGCATGACGGCGACGAACGGCACACCGATCAGCTTCGCGAAGTACGCCTCCGACACGGCCGTCGAGCCGCTGGACGCCTCGATGACCGGGCGGTCCGGGCGGATCCAGCCGTTGCACAGGCCGTACAGGAAGAGGGAGCGGGCGAGGCGGTGCTTGAGGCTGCCCGTGGGGTGCGTCGACTCGTCCTTCAGGTAGAGGTCGATGCCCCACGCCTCGGGGAGCGGGAAGCGCAGCAGGTGCGTGTCCGCCGAGCGGTTGGCGTCCGCCTGCACCTTGCGCACGGCGTCCTTCAGCCACGCCCGGTACGCGGCGTCGCTGCGGTCGGTGTCCAGGGTCGCGGACTGTAGAGGGGTGGTCACGGCAGGGCTCCTCACACGCTCGCTCAAGCGGCCGTCACCTCGATCATAGACACCTGTCACACGCTTCCCACCTGCATAAACACACCTTTGAGCGTCTCAAAGGAACCCTCAGGGGGCGCATTCACGCGAGTGCTCCGGGCAACGGCACCGGCTACTGGTGCCGCACGGTCCCGCGCGGCAGACTGCACGGCACCGGGGGCGTGCAGGAACGATCAGCCACGGGGCGGGCGAGGGGGCGAAGCGCCATGACGGAGCCGGAGTTCACGGCGACGGGCGTGCGCATCGGCAGAGGGCTCCGGTCACTGACCCGGGCCGGGCGGGTCCGGGTCGGCGACGGCAGAGTGGAACTGCTCACCAGCCGCGGCACGGAGATCGACAGCGCGCCGGCGGACTCGGTACGCGCGTCCCGGCCGCGGTTCGGCCCGGACGGCCGGGCTCTCGCGGAGCTCAACGGGACGCGGTATTCGCTGACGTTAGCCGCTGGGGAGCGGGGGGACGGGGCTGGGGCCGGGGTCGAGGGGAGTGGTGCGGTGGGGGTGCGGGGGTTTCTGGAGGCGGTGCGGAGGGCGAGGGGGGTGGGGGAGGTGTGATGTGTGGCGTGTGATGTGTGGCGTGTGATGTGTGGCGTGTGATGTGGTGCCGCGAGGGTGGTGGTACCTCACACATCACGTACCGTGCACACCCTCGGCGGCACATCACGCATCACATACCACCCAGCCCCGCAGTCGTACATCACACCTCACACCTCGCACATCACACCCCACACCTCACCCCCCTCCCCCAGAGTTGCGCCCCCGCTCCCCCTGAGCCACCCTGAACTCACGTCACTCTGGGTTTACCGGCGATAACGCTGCGAACCAGCCCGCCGGCCATGAACGCAGCCGGCCGCTGTGCGGGGCCGCGCTGCTGGAACGATCCGAACTCCGTGTTCCTCCGGACCTCACGTCGGGGAGTCGCAGCCGTGATCAGCAACCCGAACAGGCACTGCACGGTGGAGCTGCAAGCCCTGCCGTCGCGGATCGGCCAGGTCCGCAGAATCGTTACCGCACACTTGCGGTACTGGCAGCTGGACCCCCTCATAGACCGGGCCGCGCTCGGTGTGACGGAACTGCTGGCCAACGTCCACCGGCATGCGCGGCCGGACAAGACCTGCGTGGTGGAGCTGGAGCTGCTCCTCGGGCAGCTCACCGTCTCGGTGCGCGACCACGACCCCCGCCTCCCCGTGCCGCCGGCCCCGGACGACCTCGACGACATCGACACGCTCGCCACCTGCGGGCGGGGGCTCGCGATGGTGGCGGCGATGAGCGAGAGCTGGGGGGCGCGGCCCTACGGGGAGGACGGGAAGGTCGTGTGGTTCACGCTGTCGGCGACGGGGGCGGTGGACCCCCTGTGGAATGTGATGGGTGATGTACCACCCCGCGAACTCACCGCCCCCGCCCTCGCCGCACCACAAGCATCCGCCCCCCGCTCCCCCGCACGCCTCTGACCTACGATCCCGACGATTCAGGGCGTTCGCACAGGTGAGGACAGACGTCCGGGGGTCCCTGCGACCTTGGGCGAGTAGCCGGCGCACCGCTTCTCCACGACTCGAAGTTCGACGCAACCTTGACCCGTGAACTCTCAACAACCGTAGATCCCTTGTGCGACACTGCCGATCATCCGGGCACTCGTCCCGGATCGCAGCCCCCCCACGTCTCTTCCGCACCAGGGATCACGCATGCCCACCCCCCACCCGGCCCCGATACCGGGCGCGCGCCGCGCTGTCCGGATCGCCGCGGCCACCGGTCTGGCTGCCGCACTCGCCGGCGCCGGCCTCACCCCCGAAGCCTTCGCCACCCCGGCGACCACCCCCACCACCGCATCCGTCCCCGCCCCCGACTCCTCCCCCGACAAGCTCGGTTCGCACGACGCCCGGCTCCTCGCGCAGGCCGTGGCACGCCGCGACAAGAACGTCACGCTGATGATCGCCACCGCTCCGGGGCAGACCGGGCAGGTCGCCCGGGAGCTGGGCGCGGTCGACGGCGGCTCCGTCGGCCGTACGTACGACAGGCTCGGCTACGTCCGCGCGACCGTCCCGACAGGCAGGGCGCGGGCGGCCGTCGCCGCCGCCGAGAGACTCAGCTCCGTCCAGGCCATCGACCTGCGGGCCGAACTCCCGCAGGAGGCACCGGAACTGGACGCATCGGGCCACGGGAGCGGCGTCGTCTCCCGTGCCTCCGCGCCCGCTCACCCCGGCCCGAGTGCCGACACGCCCGCCAGGAACCCGTACAACCCGACGTTCGAGACGGGCGCCGTCGACTTCGTGCACCGGCACCCGAAGGCGGACGGCCGCGGCGTCACCATCGGCCTCCTCGACACGGGCGTCGACCTCGACACCCCCGCGCTCCAGCGGACGACGACCGGTGAGCGCAAGATCGTCGACTGGGTGACCTCGACGGACCCCGTCATCGACGGCGACGGCACCTGGCTGCCGATGACCACCCCGGTCACCGGGCCGGCGTTCGAGTACGGCGGCAGGACCTGGAAGGCCCCGGCGGGCTCGTACCGGATCGGTGTCTTTCACGAGTCGGCCACCCGTCAGGGCAAGGTCACGGACTCGCCGGGCCACTCCGACGGTGACGTGAACCGTGACGGCGACACGACCGACGTGTTCGGTGTGCTGTACGACCCGGCGGCCGGCACGGTCACCGTCGACGTCGACGGCAACGGCGACTTCACCGACGACACGCCGATGAAGCCGTACAAGGACGGGTTCCAGGTCGGTCACTTCGGCACCGACGACCCGGCCACGGCCGTCGTGGAACGCCAGGCGTTCGTCGTGCAGATCCGCAAGGACGTGCCGATGGACCCGATGGGCGGCGACTGGACCGGCAAGAAGGCGGACTTCGTCGACATCGGACTCGTCGCCGGTGCGCACGGCACCCATACGGCCGGGATCATGGCCGGTCACGGCCTATTCGGCGGCAGGATGGACGGCGCCGCTCCCGGCGCGAAGATCGTCTCGTCGCGGGGGTGCGCCTTCACGACCGCCTGCACCAACACGGCCATCACCGAGGGCATGATCGACCTCGTCGTCAACCACGGTGTCGACCTCGTCGAGATGACCGTCAACGGCGCGGCGGCGCTCAACGACGGCAACGACGTCTTCTCCACGCTGTACGACCGGCTGCTCGCCACCTACGGCGTCCCGATCGTCGTCCCCTCCGCGAACACCGGCCCCGGCGCCAACACCACCGGGGACCTCGGCGCGGGTGACGGGGTCATCTCGGTGGGTGCGAGCGTCTCCCGCGCGACGTACGCCGCCGATTACGGCGCTGAAGTGGCCGGTCCCTCGCAGGTGTTCACCTTCTCCGGGCGCGGCCCCGCCGAGGACGGCGGCCTCTCGCCGGCCGTCGTGGCTCCGGGTGCGGCGGTCAGCACGATCCCGGCCTGGATGCCGGGCTCGTCCATCGCCGAGTCGGGGTGGAAGCTGCCGCCGGGCTACGCGATGTACAACGGCACCTCGATGTCGTCCCCGCAGGCGGCGGGCGCGAGCGCGCTGCTGCTGAGCGCCGCGAAGCAGCGGCACATCGCGATGACGGCGGTGAAGCTGCGGACGGCGCTGACCTCGACCGCCCGGCACGTCCCGGGGGCCCAGGCGTACGAGGAGGGAGCCGGCCTCATCGACGTACCCGGCGCGTGGAAGGCGATCGAGGCGGGCGCCACCGCCCACGACTACACGGTGAAGGCGCCCGTCGACACCGTCCTCGCCGGGAAGCTGAGGACGCCGGGGTTCGGCAGGGGTGTCCACGACCGTGAGGGCGGCCTGAAGGTCGGGCAGCGCAGGACGTACGACGTGGTCATCACCCGTACGTCCGGGCCGGCCGGCTCGCTGTCCCACGTCCTGCGTCTGGTGAACGACAAGGACCGTACGTTCTCGGTCGCCGGGCCCCGGCGGGTCGATCTGCCGCTGGGCGTGCCGGTGACCGTGAAACTCCGGGCCGCTCCGAGGAGCGCGGGCGTCAAGAGCGTGCTCCTGACGGTCGACGACCCCCGGACGCCCGGCGTCGACAAGCAGATCCTCGATACCGTCGTCGTCTCCGCACCGCTGCATCACACCTTCACCGCCTCGGGCTCGGTGCGGCGCACCACGTTCCGGTCGTACTTCGTGACGGTCCCGCCGGGCACGAAGTCGCTGGAGATCGGGCTCAGTGGGCTGAAGGAGGGCAGCAGGACGTTCTTCACGGCCGTCGACCCGTCCGGTCTGACGGTCGCGGACGACGACCCGGACACGGCTCTGCCCGCCTCCGTCGAGCCGATGCCCGGCGTCTGGGAGATCACGGTCGACGCGCGGCGCAAGTCGGCCGCGCTGGACAACCCCTACCGGCTGACCGTGTCCGCGTTCGCCGCGTCCTTCGACCCGGCGCGGCTGAGCGTGCCGGAGGCCAGGATCGGCGTCCCGGCCTCCGGCGCCTGGACGCTCACGAACCGGATGGCTGCGGTGGACGGCCGGCTGGAGGGCGGCACGCTCGGTTCGTCGAGGACCGCGCGGCCGGTCGTCGCGAAGGGTGCCGCTCAGCGGAGCACGGTCGTGGTGCCCGAGGGCACCACGTCGCTGGACGTCGCGATCGGGGGCGCCGCCGATCCGGCCGCCGACCTCGATCTGACGGTCCTCGACGCGCGGGGCGAGGTCGTCGGCCGGTCCGCGGGGCCCACCGCCGACGAGTCCGTCTCCGTGGCGAACCCGGCGGCCGGCACGTACACCGTCGAGGTCGTCGCCTATGCCGCGCCGTCCGGCTCGACCGCGTACGACTACCACGACGTGTTCTTCTCCCCCGTGCTCGGCAAGGTCACGGTGGACGAGGCGACGCCGGTCAGGCTCGGCACGGGCGGCTCGGTGAAGGTGCCGGTGGCCGTCACTGCGGCGGCCGGCGTGGCCGAGGGCCGTGAACTCGTCGGCGGGGTACGGCTGGTGAACACCCGGGGCACGCTCGTGGGTGCGGGTGACGTGACCGTGGAGAAGGTCGTGCCGTAGGCCGTACGGCACGGCGCAGGGGCGGGCGTCCGGCGGTTCGGGCGTCCGCCCCCTGTGTTTCGGGACGGCTGTGTTTCGGGACGGCAGAAGGCTTCGACTCTAAAAGTCAGTACATGATCGTTGCCGGGGATCTTGTCAAAGGTTGAACGGAGTTCTACATTCCGGCGATACCGAGGGAACGAGGAATCGTTTCCTTCCCCCCATGTCATCCGAGCAATGGAGCCGTGATGTCGTCGGTACTCGTCAGACCGGGACGCCTGATGGCCGTCGCCCTGGCCACGCTTTCCCTTCTTCTCCTGGGACACCCCCACGCCGAGGCGGCGTCCTGGGGAGCCCCTCAGACGGTCGACTCGTGGAACACCGTCAGCGGACGGTGGACGCCCAACAACGAGCTGGAGACCTACACCCCCGACTGCGTCTGGTACGAGGGCGGCACCCTCGTCATCAAGACCTACCGGTCGGGTGGCACGTACTACTCGGGCCGGGTGGAGTCGAAGGCGCTCTACGGCTACGGCACCTACAGTTTCACCGCGAACCTGCCGAGCGGTCAGGGCCTCCTGCCGGCGGTGTGGGCGGCCTACCTGAATCCGTGGCTGCCGGAGTTCGACGCCGCCGAGATCGTCGGCCAGCGTCCGGACACCGTGTATCAGACGTCGCATGACGCGAACAACGCCCAGACCCAGTTCTCGAAGACGAACTCCTCGGGCTGGACCAACGCGTTCCACAGGTACTCGTTCACCTGGTGGCCGGACCACATCGACTTCGCCGTGGACGGCACGATCACCGGCACCAAGTGGTACACCACACCTCGGGGTGTGGGCATGCGCTTCATCGTCAACACCGCGGTGGGCGGCGACTGGCCGGGCAACCCCGACGACTCGACCTGGGCGACGGCGGACGGCGCGAGGTACCTGCGGGTCTCCTCGATCACGTACACCCCGTACACCCCCTGACCGGACCGTCTCCCCCGTTCTCGCATCCGTCCAGAACCGAACACGCGTGACGTGCGTGATAGCGGAGGACGCAAGGGTACGAACACACGAGCGGGGGGACGCGAGTGCGATCAGCAGCGCGCGCGAGAACGGCGGCACTGGCCGCCATGGCGGTGGCCGGGACACTGGTCACCGGGACGGTGACGGCCGACGCGGAACCGGCGCGAGGCACTGCCTCGGGCCCACCCGCCTCGGCCGTCACCTTGATCACCGGGGACCGTGTGACCGTCGGCGACGACGGCGGGGTCGCTTCGCTCGTCCGCGCGGAGGGCCGCGAGAAGATCGGCTTCTCGGTGCGGCGCGAGCGCGGCCACACCTGGGTGATCCCGCAGGACGCCCTGCGCCCGATCGCCGACGGGGTGCTCGACCGGAGCCTGTTCGACGTCGCGCGGCTGGCCGAGGACGGCTACGGCGACGCGCTGCCGCTGATCGTCGGCTACCGGGAGGGCCACACCCTGTCGGCGGCCCGCGACCCCTTCGCGGGGGCGGCCGTCCGGCAGCGGCGCGCGCTGCCCGCCGTGAACGGCGAAGCCTTCACACTGCCCAGGAGCGGGACTTCGGCGCTGTGGTCGGCGGTCACCGGCCGGACTCTCACGGCGGACGGCGCGACCGGCCGCGCCCGGCCCGTCGCCCACGTCTGGCTGGACGCGAAGGTCCGGGCGTCCCTGGACAAGAGCGTGCCGCAGATCGGAGCGCCGGTCATGTGGAAGTCCGGCTACACCGGCAAGGGCGTCACGGTGGCGGTCCTGGACTCGGGCGTGGACGAGACCCACCCGGACCTCAAGGGCGTCGAGGTCGCGCAGAAGAACTTCAGCGGTTCTCCCGACGGCAAGGACCACTTCGGGCACGGCACCCACGTGGCGTCCATCCTCGCCGGGAGCGGCGCGCGCTCCGGCGGCCGGTACAGGGGCGTGGCGCCCGGCGTGCGCCTGCTGGACGGCAAGGTCCTGGCCGACGACGGCTTCGGCCCCGTCTCGGGCATCGTGGCCGGCATGCAGTGGGCCGTCGACCAGGGCGCGCGGGTCGTCAACATGAGCCTGGGGTCCCCCGACACCCCGGACGTGGGCCCGATGGAGGCGGCCGTCGCCCGGCTGTCCGGCAAGGCCCTGTTCGTGGTGGCCGCCGGCAACGACGGCGACCGGCCCGGCACGATCGGATCGCCCGGCAGTTCCCCGGCCGCGCTCACCGTGGGCGCCGTGGACAAGCAGGACAGGATCGCCGACTTCTCCAGCCGGGGCCCGAACCTCGACGGCACCCCCAAGCCCGACATCACCGGCCCCGGCGTCGACATCACCGCCGCCCGGACGACTCAAGGCAGCTCTCCGGCGGGCGACGGTTACACCGTGCTCAGCGGGACGTCGATGGCGGCCCCGCACGTCGCGGGCGCCGCCGCGCTGGTGCTCCAGCAGCACCCGGACCTCACCGGGGCCCGGCTCAAGTCGCTCCTGACCAGCTCGGCTCAGCCCGATCCCGAGCTGAACGCCCATCAGCAGGGCGCGGGCCGGGTGGACCTGGAGCGGGCGGCCGGCGCCGAGGTCGTCTCCGAGCCGGGCTCGCTCGGTTTCGGCACCCAGTTGTGGCCGCACGCCGACGACAAGCTCCTCTCCAGGACCCTCACCTACCGCAACCTCGGCACCCGCCCGGTCACCCTGCGGCTGACCACCTCCGGGACCGCCCCGGCCGGCATGTTCACCGTGCGGGACGAGCAGCTCACCGTCCCGGCCGGCGGCACCGCGCGGACCACCGTCGTCGCCGACACCCGCAAGGGCACCCGTGACGGCGTCTTCGGCGGCACCGTCCTCGCGTCGGGCGACGGACAGCAGGTGAGCACGGGTCTCGTGGTCGAGCGGGAGGCGGAGTCCTACGACGTGACGGTGCGGCACATCGACGCCGACGGGGCGAAGCCGGCCGCGTACACGACGTCGGTCTCGCCCCGTGACCAGGGCGCCGGGGTCGTGCTGCCGTACCGGGCGGGCGGCACGGTGGTGCAGCGGCTGCGGAAGGGGAGTTACCTGCTGGACAGCATCGTCTTCGCGGCGGACAACGAGCCGGGCTTCTTCGTGCAGCCGGTGCTGACCGTGGACAGGAACCTCACGGTCACGCTCGACTCCCGCAAGGCGAAACCGTTCACCGTGAAGGCGCCGGATCCGGCCGCGAAGCCCGTCACCTCGGCCGTCGGCTACTTCGACCGGGGTGTCGGCGTGGGCAACACGTGGTCCTCCGGCGGGGCGCCGCCGGTCCGCACCCTGGCCCTCGGACCGGCCTCTGCCACGCTGAAGGCCCAGTTCAACGGCGTGTGGAAGAAGCCCGGCGCGCAGCTCGTCGATCACCGGCTCGCCTTCCACCGCGAGGGCAGCTTCTTCACCGGCCTGAACCGCACCGTCACCCGCGGCGAGGTCGCCGAGGTGAAGCTCGGTTTCGGCGCCTCCGTCAGCGGTGTGAAGGGGCAGGTGTCCATCAAGCCGGTGGACAGGCAGGGCGACAGCGTCGGCATCGCCGAACCGCCCGCGCTGAAACTGCCGTTGTCCAGCACGCACTACCTCAACACGGACGGGGTGCGCTGGTTCTGGACGGCCACGCAGCTCGACGGCCGCGGCGCGGCGCGCGTGGTGTACGAGAGGGGGCCGGTGACGTACAAGCCGGGTTCCCGTCAGACGCTGCTGTTCAACACCGGTGTCATCGGCCCCGGTCTCGCGGCGGTCGAGCGGGCCCGCGACAGCCTAGCCACGCGGGCCGAGCTGTTCTTCGACGGCGGCGGCAATTCCGGGAGGCCGGCCGGCACCAAGGGGTTCGCCCGGCTGGAGTCCGGTGGGCGGGTCCTCGCCGAGGAGCCCGACGCGAACTGGGTGAGCGCCGAGGTGCCGGCGGCTTCCGCCGCGTACCGCCTGACCGTCGAGGCGAGGCGTGCCGCAGCGGACACCGCCGTCAGCACCAAGGTGACGGGGGTGTGGACGTTCACCTCGGCCCGGCCGGTCTCGGACCGTACGGCGCTGCTGCCGTTGTCGACGGTGCGGCTCGTCCCGCAGCTCAGCCTGCGCGGGGCGGCTCCGGCGGGCGGCACCCTCTCGGTGCCGCTGAGGATCAGCGGCCCGGCGGCCGGGGCCGGGCAGGTCGCCGCGCTCAAGGTGGACGTCTCCTTCGACGCGGGGCGCACCTGGAAGGCGCTCACCGTCGCGACCGACGCGAAGGGTGCGCGTTCGGTGACCGTCAGGCATCCGGGCAGCGCCAAGTCCGCTTCCTTCCGTGTCGACCTCAGGGACAAGGGCGGCAACACCGTCCGCGAGACGATCACCGACGCGTATCTGCTGGTGCGCTGAGACGCCTTCGCGGCCGGGTCTCCTCGGTGAGGTGTCACATGTCGAGGGGCCGTCGCGGCGCTCCGGAACATCCGGGGTGCCCGTGTGGCACGGGGGTGTGCCGGTCGCGTCGTCCGCGACCGGCACACCCCCGTCGGTCTCACTCCGCGGCCACGGCTGCGAGCACGTTCATGCGTGCGGCCCTGCGCGCGGGCCCGAGCGCCGCCGGCACACCTGCGGCCACCCCCACGAGTGCAACGATCGCGAGCCGTGACACCGGTACGGAGAAGGCGAACGCGCTGTCGCTCGCGCCGTCGGAGGCCCGGACGAGGATCCAGCCGAGGAGGCCGCCCAGCGCCAGACCGCCGGCCGTGCCGAACGCGGCGACGAGGACGGACTCCCAGCGGATCATCGCCCGCAGTTGCGCACGGGTCTGGCCGACCGCCCTCAACAGGCCGAGTTCCCGGGTGCGTTCGTGGACGGCCAGGGTGAGGGTGTTGGCGATGCCGAGGAGGGCGATGAGCACGGCGAGCGCCAGGAGCGCGTAGACGAGGGTGAGCATCATGTCGATGCCGCCGGCCGAGGACGCGGCGTACTCGTCCCGGGTCTGCACCTCCGGATCGCCGTACCGCGCGGCGACTCGCGCCACGGCCGCCTTGCCCGCGCGTTCACCGACGCCCTCACGGAGTTTCACCGCGACGAGGGTGTCGTGGTCCTGGGTGCGGTGCGGGGACCACGCCTGGCGGGTGACGACGTAGTCGCCGGCGAGTTCCGAACGGCCGTACAGGGCACGGACGGTGAAGGTGAGGCGCTGTCCGTCGGCGAAGGCGAGGGGGACCTCGGAGCCGACGGCGAGGTGCCGCTTGCGGGCCTCGGTACGGGTCATGGCGATGCCGTCGGCGCCGAGGGTGTTCATGTCGCCCTGGATCGCGCCGAGTTCGAAGGTGCGGGCGAGGGCGGCGGGGTCGGTGACCGTCAACTGCCTGCCCTCGCCGTTCACTTCGGCGACGCCCTTGCCGAGTCCGACGGCCGTGTCGACCTCCGGCAGCTTGTCGATCGCCGGTGCCAGCCGGGGGCTCAGTCCGCTGCCGCCCGCGCCGAACGCCGGTGCGCTGACGGCGAGATCGCCCGCGAACGACTGGGCGACGGTGCGGTCCATGGTCGCCTTGAGCGACGCCCCGAACACGGTGAACAGGGAGACGACGGCCACCCCGATCATCAGCGCGCTCGCCGTCGCGGCCGTCCGCCGGGGGCTGCGCAGGGCGTTGCGCAGGGCCAGGGATCCGGTCACGCCCCGCGCCTTCCCCAGCAGCGCGCCCAGCACCCGGATCACGCCGGACGACGCGACCGGGCCCAGCACCACGAACGCCGCCAGGAGCAGCAGCGCACCGGCTCCCGCCGTCCACCAGGACGGTGAGACCAGCAGCCCGGCCGACAGCACCAGCAGTCCGGCCCCGACGACGGCCCGCCGGCGAGACGCCCCCGACCCGTCGAGTGAGACCTCGCGCAGCGCCGCCAGCGGTGCGGTGCGTCCGGCCCGTACGGCGGGCAGCAGCGCGGACGCCAGACAGGCCGAGGTCCCGGCCAGCAGCGGCACGGTGAGCGAGAGTGCGCCGATCACCAACTCGCCGTCGGGGAAGGGGAATCCGATCGCCGGGAACAGTGCCTTCAGCCCGGCGGCGACACCGATGCCGCCCGCGAGTCCGGCGGCGGACGCGGTCAGTGCGACGACCGTCGCCTCGGTGAGGGTGGTGGCGGTGACCTGGCGCCGGGAGGCTCCGACGGCCCGCAACAGGGCGTTCTCTCGGGTGCGTTGGGCGACGACTATGGCGAACGTGTTGTGGATGGAGAACGTCGCGACGAGCAGGGCGATTCCGGAGAAGACCAGCAGCAACGTCGTGAACACGTCGAGGAACTGACGGGAGATCATCTCGGTGTCCTCGCGCGCGGACTCCTGGCCGGTGACGGCCTCGACTCCCTTGGGGAGTACGGGAGTCAGCCGGGTCACCAGTTCCCGCTGGCTCACTCCGTCCGCCGCCCGCACCAGGATGCTCGTCGCCTGGCCGGGGCGTGCGGTGAGGTACCGCTCCGCGTCCGTGCGGGTCAGGCCGGTGTAGGTGACCTGGCCCATGCCGTCGGCGCCGCCGAAGGTCGCCAGCCCGACGATCCTGACCCGCACGGGGTCGGGGGTGCGCAGGACCGTCGTGTCGCCCAGGCGCAGGCCGCCCTTCTTCGCGGTGGCACGGTTGACGACGACTTCTCCGGGGTGCTCGGGGGCGCGGCCCTCGGCGAGGCGGTAGGGGTTGAGGCGTGTGTCGGTGATCCAGTTGCCGGCGAGGGTGGGCGGGCCCTTGCCGCCGATGGGTCTCCCGTCGCGGCCGAGGAGTTGCCCGGCGCCCTGGATGTCGGGTTCGGCGGCGGCGACGCCGGTGATGCGTGATATGTCACGCACCAGTGCCGTCGGCACGGGCCGCCGGACCCCCTCCCTCTCCCCCGGCGCGGCGATCGCGTCCGCCCCGCGCACGACGGCGTCCGTGCCCGCCGTCGCACTCCCGAACATCGAGTCGAACCCGGCACGCAGGGTGTCACCCATCACCAGCGTGCCTGTGAGGAAGGAGACGCCCAGGAACACCGCGAGAAACGTTCCGGCGAACCGGCGGCGGTGGGATCGCAGGCCGGCGAGGCCCAGGCGGAGGGCGGTGCGGATGGGGGTGGGGGGTGTCAGGTCGGTGTGGTGGCCGGTGTCGCTCATGGCCGCGCCTCCCCCGACCGCGCCGGGGCGGCACCGGCGGGCGTCGGACCGGTGCGGCCGGTGTCGTCCATGGTCGCGCCTTGCCCGGCACTCCTCGGCTCTCGCGACGGCGTTCGCGCACCGGTGACCCGCCCCGCTCTCGTCTCGAACGCCTTGACCCGGTCGAGGACCCGTTCCGCGGTCGGCGCCCGCATCCGGTCCACCAGCCGTCCGTCCGCGAGGAACACGACCTCGTCGGCGTGCGCGGCGGCGGACGGGTCGTGGGTCACCATCACCACCGCGCGCCCGGTCTCCCGCGCGGTGCGCCCGAGGAGCCCGAGCACCTCCTCGCCCGCGCGCGAGTCGAGGTTGC
>NZ_JBTYMC010000144.1:0-16727 GCF_054880855.1 Streptomyces sp. S6
CTGGCCGACGCCCGGATCGACCCGGCCGACGTCGGCTTCGTGGAGGCCCCCGGCACCGGCACCGGCCCCGAAGCCGCCCCCGAAACCCGCCCCCGGCCCCAGCGCGGCCCCCGTGACCTACCCGGCGTACCACCGGTCGGCGCCCCGTAAGAGCCCGAGCCACGGCACCACGTCCCCGGTCACCTACGTCCTGCTCATCACGGCCCCCGCGGTGATCGCCGTCGCCGCCCTGCGCCCGCGCTGACCCTTGCGCGCACCGGCGCACCCCTCATTCACCCTCACGTTCACCAAGGAGGCCCCCTTGCCCGAATGGCTAGTCCTCACCCTCTCGATGGCCGCCGCCGTGGCGGTCGTGATCGTCGTGGCGCTCCTGCGCGAGCGCACCGCGTCGGAGGACGAGGACCCCTCGGAGACCCCGGACGTCATCGAGTACATGACGATGTGGATCGGCGTGGTCTACGCGATCGTGCTCGGCCTCGCGATCGCGGGCGTGTGGGAGGCGAGGAGCGCCGCCCAGGACCACGTCCAGGCCGAGGCCCAGGCGCTGCACGAGATCTCGGAGCGGGTCCGGGTGTACCCGGCGCCGGAGCGCGACCGCATCCGGGCCGACGTCGACGCGTACGTCAAGCACATCGTCGACGTCGAGTGGAAGACGATGAAGGACAAGGGCGAGATCACCGACAAGGGCGACGAACTGCTCGGCAAGGTCCGCGCGGACGTCACCGACTACGAGCCGACGACGGACTTCCAGGCCCAGCAGTACCAGCCGCTCCTCGACCAGATCGCCGCCGCCGACCAGGCCCGCACGGCCCGCGCCGACTCGATCGACCCGACGATGCCGGGGGTGGTGTGGGGCGGCCTGCTGGGCGGCGGCATCATCACGATCGGCATGGTCTTCGCCCTCCAGATCCGCCGCACGACCCGGGAACTGGTCCTCGCGGGCCTCTTCTCCGCCCTGATCGCGTTCCTTCTCTTCCTGATCTGGGACTTCGACGCGCCCTACAGCAGGGGCATCACGGCATCGGCGGAACCGTTCCTCCACTTCTTCCCGGACATCAGGGGCTGACCCGCGTCAGGGGCTGACGGCCGCTCAGGCCGCCACGCCGCCGGCATCCCCTGAGCGGCCCACACACATGCCCCATTCGCACGACACGGATCGCGCGTACGCACACCTGTTCCTAGCGTTTCGGTCATCGAGGTGCATTCCAGGCACGCGCGGAACAGGTCCGCGGGCTGCTCCTCGGGGACCGGAGGATCGACCATGCGCGCGATACGCGTCGCCTCGGCCGCACTGCTGGGCGCGGGCGCCCTGGCCTTCACCGCACCGACCGCGGCAGCGGGCGACCACGACGACGGCCGGGGCTTCTCGGCCCGCGTGCTGCCGTCGACCATCGCGGCGGGGGGCCGGATCTCCCTCCAGGTGAGCCGGGACCGCAGCGGCTGCGACGGCACGGTCATCGTGTCGTCCGGCGTGTTCGACACCGTCCGCATCCCGCCCGACCGCACCCAGGCGACAGCGACCGTCGACTGGGACGCCCGGGCCGGCGCCACCTACCAGGTGACGTTCAGCTGCAACAGCGACGGCAGCACCCAGGTCCCCCTCACCATCGCCGGACACAACAACGGCAACCCCACGCCGTACCCGCTCCAGCCCCCGAACCGGGGTGTGCACGCCGGTGAGGGCGGCACGATCGGCGGCTTCGACCTCAAGGAGCTGGGTCTCGGCACCCTGCTCATCGTCGGGTCGCTCGGCACGGCGTACCACTTCTCCCGTCGCCGCACGGGCGAGGACAACGCCTGACACCCCGCCCGCACAGCTTTCGGCCCGGCCCTCGCGCACATCGAGGGACCGGGCCGAAAGCGTTGCCGCGAGCGGCGGTTCAGATACGGCGCTCCGCACGCCGCCGCATCCAGAACACCCCGCCGCCGACGACGGCCGCCGCGACGAGCCCGCCGCCGATCGCCACGTCCGTCGGCGTCGCCCCGGTCGCGGTGGACCCGCCGAGCCCGCCCCGGACCCCGCCGAGGACGGTGAAGACGCCGGGGAAGGTCCGGGTACGGCCCTCGCAGCTGGTCGTCACGCTGTACGCCCCGGCGCCGGCGAAGGAGTTGACCCGGACGGTCGCGGTGGCCGTGTTGCCGCCCAGGGAGGTCAGGTTGGTGGTCGGGAAGGCGGGAGAGCTGATGGAGCTGCCCGGCGTGGTGCACGCGTTGTTGCCACCGCCGTTGACGGTGAGCACGAGCTGACCGCCGCGGGCGATCACGCTGGGCGCCGAGGTGACCGACGTGGGGTCGGTCCAGGCCGAGGCCGTCGGGGCGGCGAGGCCCAGAGCGGCGCACGCGGCGGCCGAGGCCGCCAGGGCACGAGTGGTTCGCATGGTTCCTCCGCGGAAGGCGTCCCGGGGCACGTCCCCGGTCTGTCGGCGAGAAAACGCCTCCCGGAAAGACCCTCAGATGCCGTGCGGGCGCCCGCATTTCGGGAATGGTCCGTCCTGGTGAGCCGACACGCCGTGCGATCTCCGGACAATCGGACATCCCCGCAGGTCACGGACCGTCAGAAAATTTCGGCGGCCGTCAACTCGGATGGCGCACTTCCCCGTCCGGCGGCCACCCGTTCGCCGCGCACCGCGAGCCGCTTCCAGCGAGCCGACCTAGCGTTTCCGGTATGCGCTACGGGACACGGCGACGGCCGTGTCGAAAGGGGATGGCGAATGTCGGGTTACGAGCTGTCCGAGTCCGCGGACGACGAGGAGCGGCCGAGGAAGCGCGCGCCGTGGGGCGTGATAGCGCTGGTCCTGCTGACCGGCCTCGCGCTCATCCGCAACGGTTCGGGCGAGTTCGACGCGGGCCCGCCGCAGCCGGCCGCCGCTGCCGCCGCCGACGCCCGCACGGGTGGTCTGACGGGCAGCGTCTTCGACAAGGCGCCGGACCCTCTCTCGTACTCCGTGCCGAACCGGGTGCGGATCCCGGCGATCCGGGTGGACGCCCCGGTGATGCCGGTCGGCCTCGACGCGGCCGGCTGGGTCGACGCGCCGCCGCCCGAGGACCCGAACCTCGCGGGCTGGTTCACGGGCGGGGTCGCGCCCGGCGAGAAGGGTACGGCGGTGGTCGTGGGCCACGTCGACAACAAGCTGGGTCCCGCCGTCTTCTACGGCCTCGGCGCCCTGAAGAAGGGCAGCAAGGTCGAGGTGTCCCGGGCGGACGGGAAGACGGCCGTGTTCGAGATCTACGGCATCGAGGTCTTCGAGAAGAAGAACTTCCCCGGCGACCGCGTGTACGCCTCGAAGGGCTCCCCCGAACTGCGGGTCATCACCTGCGGCGGCGGCTTCTCCAAGGCCCACGGCTACGACGGCAACGTCGTCGTCTTCGCCCGCCTGACCGAGGTCCGCTGAAGCCGTCCCGGCCCGCCGGGCGGGCCGAGAGCCGGGGCGCCTGAGGGCAGCGGGAGCGAGGCGCTCCCGGCGTGGCGGGCGGATCAGGCGGGGCGCCCGGCTCAGGCGGGGTGCCTGCGGGGGACGGTGATGTGGTAGCCGGAGTCGAGGAGCCGGGGGAGGTAGCGGCGCAGGGCCCGCACGCTCTGGCTCCGGTCGCCGCCGGCGTCGTGCGACAGGACGACCACCCCCGGCGCGGCACCCCCCTCGACGCGGCGCACGATCGTCCCCGTCCCCGGAGTCGTCCAGTCCAGCGTGTCCACCGTCCACGCGAGCGGCTCCATCCCGAGTTCGGCACCGATCTGGAACGCGGCCCGGTTCCACGCCCCGTACGGCGCCCGGAACCAGCGGGGCTTCTCCCCGTACCCCTCCTCGATCACCTCGCAGGTCCGCTCGATCTCCGACCTGATCCGGCCCCGCCGCAGCTTCGTCAGCAATGGGTGGGACCAGGTGTGGTTCCCGACGACATGCCCCTCGTCCGCCATCCGCGCCAGCAGATCCTGGTTGTCGACGGCCATCTCCCCGCACACGAAGAACATCGCGTGCACGCCGTACTCGCCGAGGGTGTCGAGGATGGCGGGCGTGTACCGGGGATCGGGGCCATCGTCGAAGGTGAGCACCATGGTGTTCCCCCGCCCGGACATCTCCAGGATCGGCTTGCGCCGCGTGGGCAGCCGCGAGGAGGTGGGGGGCGGCCCGAACCCGGTGATGGGCTGGAGCCGGAAGGCGGAGGGTTTCAGTGGAGCGGACCTGGCGGGGGCCCCGGCGGCGGGAACGGCGACGCGCTCCTCTCCCCCGCCGACGCCGAGAGCAACGGCACCCCCGACGGCGGCGACACCCGCACCCCACAGGACATGACGCCGCGTGAACACCTGATCTTTCTTCATGACCCATCAGTCACCCAAGCGACCACGGAGTCACCCCTGCGACACCAATTGGGGGTCCATTTCCACTCCGCCAGCGGAAACTCCTTCACTCGCGCGACACCGATTCGGGTCTCCTTCTCCACTCTGCCAGCCCAAGTTCTTCAGGGGCGCGGGGAACTGCGCGACAAGCCACGACGGCGCGACACTCGGCAAACCACCTTCGCCACCCGCTCACCTCCTCCGCACCAACGGAAACGGCAGCGTCTCCCGGATCGTCAGCCCCGTGATGAACATGACCAGCCGGTCCACCCCGATCCCCAGCCCCCCGGTCGGCGGCATCGCATAGGCCAGCGCCTCCAGGAACTCCTCGTCCAGCTCCATCGCCTCGGGGTCACCCCCCGCCGCCTTCAACGACTGCTCGGTCAGCCGCCTGCGCTGCTCGACGGGATCGGTGAGCTCGGAGTAGGCGGTGCCCAGCTCCGTGCCGAACGCCACCAGGTCCCACCTCTCGGCCACCCGGGGATCAGTCCGGTGCTGCCGGGTCAGCGGGGAGACGTCCGTGGGGAAGTCCTTGTAGAACGTGGGCAGTTGGGTCCGTTCCTCCACGAGCCGCTCGTACATCTCCAGTACGACGTCACCCCGCCCGTCCCCGTCCCCGTACGGCACCCCGGCCCGGTCGCACAGCCGCCGCAGCGCACCGAGTTCCGTGTCCGCGTCGACCGGTTCCCCGAGCGCCTCGGAGATCGCGCCGTAGACGGTCTTGACGGGCCAGGCCCCGGAGATGTCGTACTCCTGCCCGCCCTTGCGGACGAGGGGGGTGCCGAAGGCCGCGCGGGCCGCTCCCTGGATCAGCTCGCGGGTCAGGTCGAGCATGACGTCGTAGTCGGCGTACGCCTGGTACGCCTCCAGCATCGTGAACTCGGGGTTGTGCTTGGGTGAGACGCCCTCGTTGCGGAAGGTGCGGCCCATCTCGAAGACCTTCTCCAGACCGCCGACGCAGAGCCGTTTGAGGTACAGCTCGGGGGCGATCCTCAGGTACAGGTCGAGGTCGTAGGCGTTGATGTGGGTGGTGAAGGGGCGGGCGTTCGCGCCGCCGTGGATCTGCTGGAGCATCGGCGTCTCGACCTCCAGGTACCCGCGCTCCAGGAGGCCCTGGCGCAGCGCCTGGACGGCGGTGGAGCGGACGCGGACCGTGTCGCGGGCGGCGGGGCTGGTGACGAGGTCGACGGCGCGCAGCCGGACCTTCGCCTCGGGGTCGGTGAGGCCGCGCCGCTTGTCGGGCAGGGGGCGCAGGCACTTGCCGGTGAGCTGCCAGCCGTCCACGAAGACGGTCGGTTCACCCTTGTCGCTGCGCCCGGCACGCCCGGCGGCGGTGACGAGGTCGCCGAGGTCGACGTCCGCGCGGAAGCGGGTCGCGTCGGTGAGGGCGAGCTGGTGGTCGCCGGACCAGTCCCGCAGGGTGACGAAGACGATCCCCCCGAAGTCCCGCACGCGCAGGACACGTCCGGCGACGGTGACGTCGTCCCCTTCCTGGATGTCCGCGAGGCGGTGCGTGGGCGCGGGGACGCCGACCGGGTAGGGGTCGGTGCCGGCGTCGTACAGCCGTTTCAGGTGTTCCTGGCGGACGCGGACCTGGTCGGAGGGGCCCTTCGCGCGGCGCTCGGCGGGTTCGTCGAGTTCCTCCAGGGGTGGCAGGGTGCCGTGGGAGGAGGCGGGGCGGACGGCGTGCTTGAAGCGGTGGCGGCGCAGGGAGGGGACGACGACGAAGCCCTCGGCGATCCCGGAGGCGAGGCCGACGCGCGCGAGGGCGCCGGCCTCGCCGTAGCAGAGGAAGCGGGGGTACCAGGCGGGCCGGTACTTGGCGTTGGAGCGGTAGAGGGCCTCCAGCTGCCACCACTTGGAGAAGAACAGCAGCAGGCGCCGCCACAGCCGCAGCACGGGCCCCGCGCCGATGCGGGCGCCCTCCTCGAAGACCGAGCGGAACACGGCGAAGTTGAGGGAGATGCGGCGCACGCCGAGTTTGGGGGCGGCGGCGCACACCTCGGCGACCATGAACTCCATGACGCCGTTGGGGGCGGTGCGGTCGCGGCGCATCAGATCGAGGGAGATGCCGTCGGGTCCCCAGGGGACGAAGGAGAGCAGGGCGATGAGGCGGCCGTCGTCGGCGACGGTCTCGACGAGGAGGCAGTCGCCGTCGGCGGGGTCGCCGAGCCGGTCGAGGGCCATGGAGAAGCCGCGTTCGGTCTCGGTGTCGCGCCAGGCGTCGGCGCGGTCGACGACCTCCTCCATCTCCTCGTCGGTGAGGGCCGAGTGGCGGCGGACCCGGCAGGTGGCGCCGGTGCGGCGGACCCGGTTGACGGCCTGGCGGGTGACGCGCATGTCGCGTCCGCCGAGGTCGAAGGAGGGGATGTCGAGGATGGCCTCGTCGCCGAGCTGGAGGGCGCCGAGTCCCGCGCGGGCGAAGGCTTTCGCACCGTCCTCGGAGGCGCCCATCACGGCCGGGGTCCAGCCGTGCCGGCGGGCGGTGTCCTGCCAGGCGGCGATGGCGTGCGGCCAGGCCTCCCGGTCGCCGACGGGGTCGCCGCTGGCGAGGCAGACGCCGGCCTCGACGCGGTAGGTGACGGCGGCCTTGCCGCTGGGCGAGAAGACGACGGCCTTGTCCCGGCGGGTCGCGAAGTAGCCGAGGGAGTCCTGCGCGCCGTAGCGCCTCAGGAGGGCGCGGATGCGGGCCTCCTCGTCGCCGTGCAGGGCGGCCTCCATGCGCTGGCTGCGGAACATCGTCGCGGCGGCGTTGAGGAGGGCGAGGGCGCCGAACAGGCCGAGGAGGAAGAACAGGACGCGCGGCGGCCGTCCGTCGAAGCTGCGCGCGGAGACCAGGCCGCCGAGGACCCGGTCGGCGGCCCACACGAACCGCTCGCTGCGCGGCAGCGACCCGGGGAACAGCTCGACGAGCCCCCACCCGGCGAGGATCGCGAGCCCGAGGCCGACCAGCAGGACGAGGACGGCTCTGCGGACGGCGCCGTGCCGGGAGTCGGCGTAGAACTCGCGGCGGGCGAAGAGCAGGACGACGAAGGCGGTCCCGCAGATGACCAGCGAGGGCAGCGACTCGGTGTAGTCGCCGAACGCGACACCCAGGCTGTCCCCGAGGACCAGCAGCCCGAGATAGACGACGACCAGCCACCAGGCGACCTTCTTGCGGGCGGCCGTCGCGCCGGCCAGCAGGAACAGGAAGACCGCGTAGGCGAGGTTCACGCTGACCGGGATGATCAGCAGGTCGAGGAAGTCGACGGCCGGGCGCAGCAGGCGGCGCAGCACCGGCACGAAGGCGAGGACGACGCACAGCATGCCGATCACGCCGAAGAAGCCGCCGAACACCTCGGGGACGCGGTTGAGGAGGCGCAGGTGCCTGGGCGGGTCGGCCTGGGGCTGCTGCGCGGGGGCGGTCGCGGTTCCGGCTGCGCTCATGGCTTCGACTGTAGGAAGGGGACGGGCCGCGCGCCCGTCGAACAGGGGGAAGAGGGGGTTCCGATAGCCTCGGCGCGTGACGGAACAGCATGAACGGCAGCCCTCGCAGGGGTTCGAGCGGGGCACCGACGGACCCAAGGTCATCGTGGTCGGCGTCGACGGCTCCGAATCCTCCCTGCGCGCCGCGGCCTACGCCGCCGGACTCGCCCGCCGCCAGCACGCGCTGCTGGCCATCGTGTACGTCCAGCCGATGCTGGCGGGCGGCGCCGCGCTCGGGGCGCCGGTCGCCGAGACGACCGACCAGATCGCCGAGGAGCTGATGGCCCTGGTCCGCACCGAGACCGAGCGGACCAGGGGGATATTCGACGTCCGCTGGGAGTTCCACACGTTCCGCGGCGACCCCTACACCGGACTGGTGACGGCCGCCGACGACCTGAAGGCGGACGCGGTGGTCGTCGGCGCGTCGGAGCAGGCGGGGCACCGGATCGTGGGGTCGGTCGCGGTGCGGCTGGTGAAGGCGGGGCGGTGGCCGGTGACGGTCGTCCCGTAGGTCATCTCGCCATCGTGAGCCCCTCGGCGGCGGCGCCCCGGCTGAGGACGACGTCCCGGATCCGGTCGCGGACCCCCTGGACGTCGGCTCCCTGGGCGAGGGCCTGGTCGAGGTCGACGACCCGGCCCGCGTCGATGTCGAAGAGCTGGGGGACGAACTCGGCCCTGGTGACGTTCCAGCGGGCGCCCGGTGTGGTGGGCGGGGCGAACGTGAAGCGGGCGATGGAGGACTGGTTGCCGCGCGGGTCCTGCTGTCCCTGGTGGTTGAACATCTCGCCGGCGATCTGGTCGCCCATGCCGTAGACGACCCAGGTGCCGTTGACCTTCTCGTAGGCCTGGGGGATGTGGGCGTGCGTCCCGAGGATCAGGTCGATGTCCGGGCGCCCGGCGGACTGGGACGCGGTGAGGGTGCGGGCCAGGGTGATCTGCTGCTCGTCGGGGGCGTCCTGCCACTCCGTGCCCCAGTGCAGGGAGACGACCACGACGTCGGCGCCGGCCCGGCGTGCGGCCCTCGCGTCGGTGAGGATGCGGGCCTCGTCGATGACGTTCACCGCCCAGGGCCGGCCCTGCGGGAGGGGGTAGCCGTTCGTGCCGTAGGTGTAGGCGAGGTGGGCGACCTTGGCGCGGCCGGCGCGCAGGAGGGTGGGGGCGGCGGCCTCCTCGGCGGTGCGGGCGGTGCCGGCGTGGCGCACTCCGGCGCCGTCGAGGGCGTCCAGGGTGCGGCGGATGCCTGCGGGGCCGTCGTCGAGGCTGTGGTTGGAGGCGGTGGAGCAGCCGTCGTACCCGGTGGCGGCGAGGGCCTCGGCGATCTCCGGCGGGGACTTGAAGGCGGGGTAGCCGGTGTAGTCGCCGTTCGCGCCGTACACGGTCTCCATGTGGCACAGGGCGAGGTCGGCGCGGGAGACGAGCGGGCGGACGGCGTCCAGCATCGGACGGAAGTCGTAGCCCCGGCCGCCCGCGTCGAAGCGGGCGCGGTCGATGACGGAGGTGTGGGGCAGGACGTCGCCGGTGGCGACGAGGGTGAAGCCGGCGGGGGCGGCGGAGGGGGCCGGGCGGGGTGGGGCGGGTTGTTTCTCCTGGCGGGTCTCCTGTGCCTGGCAGGCGGCCACGGCGAGGAGTACGGTCACGGCGAGAGCCACGGTTCGTCGTCGTGTGATCACAGCCACCCCAATCTGGTCCTATTTTCATACTTACGACGCTCGGCCACACTCTTAGCCGATACCCGGGCCCGCGAGGCGGCGCCGCTCCCGAAGACGCACGCGATCGGCGTAGCGATTCGTGTGGCGATTCGAACCCTTGCCCCCGTCCCGAACCGGAACTCCCCACACCGCCGTTCACCGACCGTTCGTCGGACCGTTCGCCGACGCGATCGACCGTCCGTCGCAGATCTGTGTACGCGCCCTGTCCCTGAGTGACGACGCCGGTGTGCCATGACCGGCATGACCGCCACACTCACGCAGCCGAAGACGACCGCTGAGCATGAACTCGCCGCGCTCCAGCGGGAACACGGGCGGCCACTGTTCGCACTGCTGCTGCGGCTGAGCGACGGCGACCGGCAGCGGGCGGAGGACCTCGTCCAGGAGACGCTGGTGCGCGCCTGGCAGCACCCCGAGGCGCTGCGGGCGGACGACTTCGACTCCGTGCGGCCCTGGCTGATGACGGTCGGTCGGCGGCTCGCGATCGACGCCCGGCGGGCCCGGCAGGCGCGGCCCGCCGAGGTGGGGGACGCGGTCCTGGAGCACGCGCCGGTCTGCGGCGACCACGCGGAGCGCGCGGCGGCGGCCCTCGACGTCCGTGAGGCTGTGAAGACTCTCACTCCCGAACACCGTGAAGTCCTGGTGCTGGTGTACTTCCAGGGGGCGAGTGTGGCGGAGGCCGCCGGGATACTCGGCATCCCGCCCGGTACCGTGAAGTCCCGCGCGTTCTACGCGCTGCGCGCCCTGCGCCGGGTCCTTCCGGGTTACGCGGCCGACCTGCGCTGAAACCCGGCACAGAGTCAAACCTCCGTAAAGCGCCTTGCCTCAGACCCCGGTTGAGTAATCGGCTGTTCCCATCCGTGTTCCGGACTGGGGGCCCGGCGACGGGCGACGGCACACCGGAGGGAAGGCTGCGAGAGATGCTGCACAGAGATCATCCGGACCACGACGGCTCCGACGACGACGGTGAACTCACCGTCCCCATGGCCTGGTTGTACGCCGAGTACATCGCCGACGAACTCCTGCGCACCGGCGATCTGATGCCGCCGACGTCGTTCGAGTTCCGCGCCGGGCGCGACGCCCTGGCGCTCACCATCTTCCTGTCGGACACCGACGGCGAACTCCCCGGCATCCGGGTCGTCACCCAACTGGAGACGTGGCTCTCGCTGACCGCCTACGACCAGCCCTGGCAGGACTGGGTCGGCGAGCGGATGGGCCAGCTCTCCGCGCGGGTCGCGCAGTCGGGCCTCGACTCGCCCGACCTCCGGCTCGCCGAGGCCGCCTGGCAGTGGCTGGAGGAGACCGAACTCCTCGCCCCCGACCTCAACGCGGTCCCCGGCGGCTCGCTGCCCGGCCTCGGGGAGGACGAGGGGCCCAAGGTGTGGACCCCCGCCTGGCAACTCGGGCTGCCGCTGGGGCACTTGGCGATCCATCTGTTCTGAGCGGGTGCTCTGACCGGTTGTTCTGAGCCGGATCGGTGGCTTGGAAAAAAATTTCTTCGATCCGACCAATCCGCGTGCGCGGCGGCTCCGAACACCTGGGTCACGATTCCGCACACCCTTGAGTGATTCCGGTGCCTGGTGCGTACCGATGGGAGCAAGGAGTAACCCCAACCGCACCCAACGGCACGAGGATTCGGCGATGAGGTCCCTGGAACAGCATGTGGACGTCGGCGCGTACGCGCTCGGCGTCCTGGACGAAGCGGAAGCCTTCCGCTTCGAGGACCACCTCATGGAGTGTCCTCGGTGCGCGGCTCAGGTCACGGAATTCGGTCCCGCGACACGGCAGTTGATGCTGTACCGGCGCGCGACGCCGCGTTCGGTGCACCCGTTCGCCGGGCCCGGTCCGCGGCTCCTGGAGAAGCTGCTCGGCGAGGTCGCCGTGCGGCGCCGGGCGGTGCGCCGGCGGTTCCTCTACGGGCTCGCCGCGTCCGTCGTCGTCGCGCTGACCGGCCCCGCGCTGATGATGGCGTTCGGCGACAAGGGCTCCACCGGGACCGAGGCGGGCGCACAGGTGCGGATCGCCGCGACCGACTCCGCCTCCGGGGTGTGGGCCCAGGTCACCGCCTCCGACAAGGCGTGGGGCGCCGACATCGAGCTCCAGGTGAAGGACGGCGCCGGACCGCGCTCCTGCCACCTCGTCATCGTCGGCCGCGACGGCACCGAGCAGACCGCGACCGGCTGGAAGGTACCCGACCACGATCCCCGGCCCAGCACGATGCACGGGGGGACGGCCATGCACACGGAGGACATCGCGTACTACGACGTGCGGGACGGGGACAAGACGCTGGTGCGGATCCCTGCGGGGTCGTGAGGGCGGGGGGTGCGGGTGGGCTGCTTGAGTGGGCGGGCTCTTTGCTCGGGCGGGGGGGACGTGCGGGCGGGCCGCTTGAGCCGGCGGGCTCTTTGCACGGGCGGGGGCCCTTTGTGCGGGCGGGTTCTTTGAGTGGCGGGTTGCTTGAGCTGGCGGGCTCCTTGCGCGGGCGAGCCCTTCGATCGGGCGGGTGACTCGACCGGACGGGGCGCTTCAACAGGCCGGTCACTTGAGGGGACGGGTCGCTTCGGCGGACGGGCCACTTGAGCAAGCCGGTCGCTTGAGGGGACGGTTCACTTGAGGAGGCGGGACATCCTACGGTCGGCCAGGGGTTTTCCGCCGGTCTGGCAGGTGGGGCAGTACTGGAGCGCGGAGTCGCTGAAGGAGACCTCGCGGACGGTGTCCCCGCACACCGGACACGGCTCGCCCGCCCTGCCGTGCACGCGCAGCCCGCTCTTCTTCTCCGCCTTCAGCCGTCCGGCGGCCACGCCGTGCGAGCGCTCCACGGCACCTCTCAGCGTGGTGCGCAGCGCCTCGTAGAGGGTGTGGGTCTCCTCGGGCGTGAGGGATGCCGCCAGCTTGAACGGTGACATCCTCGCCGCGTGCAGGATCTCGTCACTGTAGGCGTTGCCGACCCCCGCGAGCAGAGTCTGGTCCCGCAACGCGCCCTTGAGCTGCCGCCGCTCCCCCGCGAGCAGTCCGGCGAAGCGCGCCTCGTCGAAGTCGTCGGCCAGCGGGTCCGGCCCCAGCCGTGCGACACCGGGTACGTCCTGCGGATCACGTACGACGTACACCGCGAGCTTCTTCTGCGTACCGGCTTCCGTGAGATCGAATCCGGCACCGGTCTCCAGCGCCACCCTCATCGCGAGCGGGCCCTTCCCCGGCCGGGGCATGCCGTCGGGCAACCGGTCCCTCCACTGCAACCACCCCGCGCGGGCGAGATGCGTGACGAGATGGACCCCGCCCGCCGTCTCCACCCCGAGGAACTTCCCGTACCGCCGAACCCCGACCACCTCCCGCCCCTCGATCTCCGACACCGGCGGCTCGTACGTCTTCAGCACACTGATCGCGACCGGCAGCACCCTGACGATCTCGCATCCGACCAGGTGCTCGGCGAGAAACCCCTTCAGGGCCTCCACCTCAGGCAACTCGGGCATGCTCCCAGAGTGCACCTGCCGACAACCGCGCGCCTACCGACTCGGGTGATCCGGTACGCGGGCGACCACGGATCCGCTGCGACCGTTCGCGCAGTTCCCCGCGCCCCCACCCACCCCCTCACCCCACCCCCGGCAACTCGAACTCGCACCACACGCACTTCCCCCCACCCCGAGCCTCCACCCCCCACGTGTCCGCAAGGAGGTCGACGAGGACCAGGCCTCGGCCGGAGACGCCGGAGACGGCGGCCTCCCTGCGACGGGGCAGCGCGCTGGACGTGTCCTCGACCTCGACGCGGAGGCGGCGGGAGGGGCCGGCGAGGACGACGCGGAGGGTGACGACGGCGGCGCCCTCGGTGTGCATGAGGGCGTTGGTGATCAGCTCGTCGGCGGAGAGTTCGACGTCGTCGGCGCGGGACCGGGCGCCCCACGCGCGGACGGCGGCCCGGATCATGTGCCGGGCCTGGACGAGGGCGTCGGGGTCACCGGGGGCGACGTGCTGCTGGAGGCGGCCCCCCGCGCGGGGCGTGTCCAGGCAGCGGCGACGCAGCAGGAGGAGCGCGACATCGTCGTCCCCGCCCCTCTCCTCCGCGACCTCGATCAGCCGGTCGGCGAGGCGGCGGACGTCGTCGGGGCCGTCCGCGACCAGGGCCGTCAGCTCGCGCATCCCGTCGTCGAGGTCGACCCCGGGCTGTTCGACGAGCCCGTCGGTGCACAGCAGGAGGAGATCCCCGGAGGCGAGTTCGAGGGTGCTGACGGGATACGCGAGCCCGCCGAACTCGGCGGAGAGGCCGAGCGGCAGCCCGCCGGGCACGGTGAGGCGGCGGCACGTGCCGTCGGCGGACCTCAGCAGGGGGTCGATGTGGCCCGCGCGGACCACTTGGACGACCCCGGTCGCGAGGTCGGCCTCGGCGTACAGGCACGTCGCGAAGCGGTCGGTGTCGAGGTCGTGGAGGAAGAGCGAGGCGCGGGCCATCACCGTCCCCGGCGGATGCCCCTCGGAGGCGTACGCCTTGAGGACGATCCGGAGTTGCCCCATCACCGCCGCCGCGTGCGTGTCGTGCCCCTGGACGTCCCCGATGACCGCGCCGACCCGCCCCCCGGGGAGCGGGATCAGGTCGTACCAGTCGCCGCCGATGTCCCGCCCGAGGCTGCCCCCGATGGTCGCGGCCCGGTAGCGGACGGCGATCTCCGCGCCGGGCACGCTCGGGATCGTCCGAGGCAGCATCGCCTGCTGGAGGCTCTGCGCGATGTCCTTCTCCTGCTCGTAGAACACGGCCCGCTGGAGGCTCTGGGCGATGCTGCTGCCGAGTGCGACGAGGATGTTGCGCTCCTCGGGGGTGAAGCCCCGCCGGTCGCTGTAGAGCAGTCCCATCGCGCCGATGGGGCGGGCCTGGACGATGAGGGGGAGGTAGGCGGCGGAGGTGATCCGCAGGTCGCGCAGGTGCGGCCAGAGCACGGGGTACCCGGCCGCGAACTCCTCGGCCGACTCGATGAACCGCGGGGTGAGCGTGCGGACGACCTCGCTCATCGGGTACGGCTCGTCGATCCGGGTGATGAGCGTGCCCGGCACGAAACTCCCCTCGGGCCCCTCCGCGACCAGCCGGATCCGGCCCGCCTCGACGAGGCCCATGACGAGGCTGGTGGCGCCCAGATGGGTGAGGCCCTGGGTGTCCTTGAGGACGTCGATGACGTCCTGCACGGTCCTCGCGTGCGACAGCGCCGCCGTCGTGAGCTGGACGACGTTCGTCTGTTCCCGGCGCGCGTCGTCCCGCGCGGTCTCCTCCCAGCGGCGTGCGAGGTCGTCCAGCTCCTGGGTGGCGTCGCGGACGATGCCGACGATCCTGCGGGGACGGCCGGTGTCGTCGCGGCTGATGTGGCCCTGGGTATGGGTCCAGTGGAGGGTGCCGTCACGGCGCTGGAGGCGGAAGTAGCAGCCGTAGTTCTCGCTGCCGTCCTTGATCGCCTGGGCGACCACCCCGTCCAGCCGCTCCCCCTCCGCCCTCGGCACCCGGGCGACCAGTGACTCGGGGTACCCGTCGTATTCCTCGGGGCGCAGGTCGAAGATCTCGTGGGCCCGCGCGTCCATGTGGAACTTCCCGGAGTCCAGGTCCCACTCGAAGCTGCCCATGCGGTTGAGCGCCAGGATCGGGTCCGGGCGGACGGGCCAGTCGTCCGGCATGCGCCCACTGTGACAGGGTTCGGGGGGTTTCACGACCGGAGTGTCAGCCGGGTGCGGCGGGCGTCTCGGGCGGGAAGTCGGGGAGCAGGCCGCCGCCGTCGGGGAGGTCGGGGACCTTCCAGGTGTACTCCGGCGGCTCGTCGTCAGCGGCGGCGTAGCCGACACCCGCCCCCGCGACGAGCAGCGCGCACACGGCCGTCGTCACCTTGTGGTGCGTCCGCATGCCGTCCTCCTGACCTCGTCCGGCTGATCTCCTCCGGCGCGGCACCTCACATTCTCTGCTTCACTCACAAGGGTCACGCAACCGGAGCGGTCGATCACCGAGAGTCGCCGCCATGGACTGGTTCGCTTTCGACCGTCCGCCGCACTGTGTCCTGGCCCGCCTCTTCCGCTACCGGTACACCGACCGGCGGGAGTCGAAGGAGACGGGGGTCCACTGGCGGCGGACGTACGTGCGGGAGTATCTGCCGCCGACGCGCCTGCGCGGCTGACTCAGAGCGCCCCGGCCTCCGCCCAGAACGCGTCCGGCACCGGGACGGCGAACTGCTCGGCCCCGTCGGCGACTTCGGCCGCCGAGCGGGCGCCGGTCAGGACGCTCGCGACGAGCGGGTGGGCGGCGCAGAAGGCGAGGGCGGCGGCGCGCAGGGTGATGCCGTGCCGGTCGGCGATCTCCTTCAGGCGGAGGGCCCGGTCGAGCAACTCCGGTGACGCGGCGGAGTAGTTGTAGGTGGCGCCGGGCTTCGGGTCGGCCAGGAGACCGGAGTTGAAGGCGCCGCCGATGACGACGGACACGCCGCGTTCCTCGGCGGCCGGGAAGAGGTCGGTGAGGGCGCCGCGGTCGAGGAGGGTGTAGCGGCCGGCGCACAGGACGACGTCGACGTCCGTCTCGCGGACGAAGCGGGTGAGCATCTCCGTCTGGTTCATGCCGGCGCCGATCGCCCCGACGACGCCCTCCGAGCGGAGTTTCTCCAGGGCCGGGTAGCCCTCGCGGAAGACCTGGTCGGCGTGGTCGTCGGGGTCGTGAAGGTAGACGACGTCGACCCGGTCGAGGCCGAGGCGCTCCAGGCTGGCGTCCAGGGAGCGGCGTACGCCGTCGGCGCTGAAGTCCCAGACGCGGTGGTGGGTGACGGGGACGGCGAAGCCGCCGGCGGCGAGGTCGTCGCCCCCTGCTTCGGTGGGTTCGAGGAGGCGGCCGACCTTCGTGGAGACCGTGTACTCGGCGCGGGGGCGCTCGCGCAGGGCGGCGCCGAGGCGGCGTTCGGAGAGGCCGAGGCCGTAGTGGGGGGCCGTGTCGAAGTAGCGGATCCCCTTGTCCCAGGCGGTGGTTACCGCCTCGGCGGCCTCGTCGTCCGTGATCGCGGTGAAGAGGTTGCCGATCCCCGCGGCGCCGAAGCCGAGGGGGCTGACCTCGACGTCGGTGCGGCCCAGGCGCCTCACTGCCGCACCGGCCTCAGGCGCAGCCCCTGCATGCCGCCGTCCACCGCGAGGGAGGTGCCGGTCGTGGCGCCCGCGAGGGGGCTGGCCAAGTAGGCGATCGCGGCGGCGACTTCGGCGGGGGCGACCAGGCGGCC
>NZ_JBTYMC010000145.1:0-16700 GCF_054880855.1 Streptomyces sp. S6
AGCTGGCCGCCGAGAACGGTGAACTCGACCACCGGCTACGGACGTCCGACGCGGAGACGGCACGCAAGCTGGCCGCCGGAACACCCGGCATCGCCGTCGTGGACGACGCCGTGATCGTGTCGCCGCGGACGACGTCACCGCCGACCACGGAGGCGCCCGCGACCTGGCACTCGTCCCGGATGCCGTCCATCAGCTCCGTCGGCCAGGTCACCGGCAGCTCCGCCGGGACGACGAGGCCCAGGAGCAGGGCGGTCGGTACGGCGCCCATCGCGGCGATGTCGGCGAGGTTCTGGGCGGCGGCCTTGCGGCCGACGTCGTAGGCGGTGGACCAGTCGCGGCGGAAGTGCCGGCCCTCCAGCAGGATGTCCGTGCTGGCCACGACCCTGCGGTCGGGCGCGGCGACCACCGCGGCGTCGTCCCCCGGGCCGATCCGGACCGCCGGGGTGGTGGTGAGCCGGGAGGTGAGCTCCCGGATGAGCCCGAACTCACCCAGCTCACCGACAGTGCCCTTCATCGCCCTGAGCCCCTTCTGTGCCTGTCTGTGCCTGTCATCGGCCTGTCATCGCCCGGTCGCGCGGGACCAGCGTCCTCGATACGGTCGAGGTGACCGTCAACTTCTGTCCCGACTTCGCCCCGGCGCGCGGGCCCTGGGCTCGTGGGTCTCCCCTGTGCGCGCGGCGACGCGATACCGTGGCGTTCCTTTTTCCCCACATGATCCTCGTGGCCGCCCTGGAGGTTCCGTGGTACAGGCGTACATCCTGATCCAGACAGAGGTCGGCAAGGCGTCGACCGTCGCCGAGTCGATCGGCAAGATCCCTGGCGTCGTCCAGGCCGAGGACGTGACGGGGCCGTACGACGTGATCGTGCGGGCCCAGGCGGACACGGTCGACGACCTCGGGCGGATGGTGGTCGCCAAGGTGCAGCAGGTGGAGGGGATCACCCGAACCCTGACCTGCCCCGTGGTCCATCTGTAGCCCCCGTCTACCCTTGGCCGGTGAACTTCTTCCGTCACCGGCCCAGTGGTGTGTCCGCCCTCGCCCTGCTGCTGTGCGGCGCCCTCGCGGGCTGCACAGCGGCAGACGACGGCGGGTCGACCGCGGTTCCCACTCCGTCCCCCAAGGCCGCGGAGATCTGCCGGAAGCTGGATGCCGCGCTGCCGTCGACGGTGGACGGTCTTCGACGCCGGGACCCCGAGCCCGCGTCGACGCTGACCGCGGGCTGGGGAGACCCGGCGATCATACTGCGGTGCGGTGTCGTGAAGCCGCCGGAGATGGACAACGACCGCGCGGACGCCGGTACGGCTGACGGGGTCGGCTGGCTGGTCGAGAAGCAGGACGACGGCAGCGTGCGCCTCACGTCCGCGCTGCGGGTCGTGTACATCGAGGTGACGCTGCCCAAGTCCCGGGCTGCCGAGGGCATGTCCCCGCTGATCGATCTGGCACCCGCGATCAAGAAGACCGTGCCCGAGGGGATCGCCGACTAGCTTCGGGCTAGCGCAGCCCGGTCGGCCGGCGCAGGGCCGCCTGGATCAGCCGGTCCACCAGTTCGCCGTACGCGACGCCCGTCTCCTCCCACATCTTCGGGTACATGGAGATCGGCGTGAAGCCGGGCATGGTGTTGATCTCGTTGATGACGAACTCGCCGTCCTCGGTGAGGAAGAAGTCCGCGCGGACGAGGCCCTCGCAGGAGGCGGCGTCGAACGCCTGGATCGCCAACTCGCGGACCTCGGCGGTCTGTTCGGGGGTGAGCGGGGCGGGGACGATGCCGGGGACCGAGTCGATGTACTTGGACTCGAAGTCGTAGTAGGCGTGGGCGGAGGGGATCTCGGCGGGGACGGATGCGCGGGGGCCGTCCTCGAACTCCAGGACCCCGCACTCGATCTCACGGCCCCGCACAGCCGCCTCGACCAGGATCTTCGGGTCGTGGCGCTGGGCCTCCGCGATCGCCTCGTCGAGACCGGAGGCGTCGTCGACCTTGGTGATGCCGATGGACGAGCCGGCGCGGGCGGGCTTCACGAACAGGGGCCAGCCGTGGTCGGCGGCGAAAGCGGCGATCCGCTTGCGCACGCCGGACTCGTCCTGCGCCCACTCGCGGGGGCGGATCACCAGGTAGGGGCCGACCTTGAGGCCGAAGGAGGTGAAGACGCGCTTCATGTACTCCTTGTCCTGGCCGACGGCGGAGGCGAGCACACCCGCGCCGACGTACGGCACACCGGACAGTTCCAGCATCCCCTGGAGGGTGCCGTCCTCGCCGTACGGCCCGTGCAGCACCGGGAACACGACGTCGACCTCACCGAGCGCCTTCGGCACCGATCCCGGTTCGCTGTAGACGACTTCGCGGTTGGCCGGGTCCAGCGGGAGTACCACTCCCCCGTCGCTGCCCTCCGCGAGGTCGGCGACCTCGGGGGTGCGCCGCTGCGCGATCGCCATCCGCTCCGGCTCGTCCGCCGTGAGCATCCAGCGGCCCTCCCGCGTGATGCCGATCGGCAGCACGTCGTACTTCTCCCGGTCGAGAGCCTTCAGGACGGCGCCGGCGGTGACCACGGAGATCCCGTGCTCGGAACTGCGCCCACCGAACACGACGGCCACACGCGGCTTGCGCGCGGGCTGTGACTCAGGGCTCTGGGGAAGGTTCTCGGTGCTCATATCGCGTCGAGAGTACCCGCTGGTAGTCCCTGAGTCAGCGTCCGCCGACCCGTTGTCGCTCAGCGTCGCGCGGGGTGCGCGGTGCGTCGCGATGGGCGGGGTGTCGGGGGTGTCTCCCCTAGCGGCGTTCCGGCTTCGCGCTGCGGGACATCAGTTCCTTGAGCGCGACGACCGGGGGCTTCGCCTCGTGGACGATGTCGACGACCGTCTCGGTGATCGGCATGTCGACGCCGTGGCGGTGGGCCAAGTCCAGTACGGACTGGCAGGACTTGACGCCCTCGGCGGTCTGTTTCGTCACCGCGATCGTCTCCGCGAGGGTCATGCCCTTGCCGAGGTTGGTGCCGAAGGTGTGGTTGCGGGACAGGGGGGAGGAGCAGGTGGCGACGAGGTCGCCGAGGCCCGCGAGGCCGGCGAAGGTCAGGGGGTCGGCGCCCATCGCGAGGCCGAGACGCGTCGTCTCCGCCAACCCCCGTGTGATCAACGACCCCTTGGCGTTGTCGCCGAGCCCCATGCCGTCCGCGATGCCGACGGCGAGGCCGATGACGTTCTTGACGGCGCCGCCGAGCTCGCAGCCCACCACGTCGGTGTTGGTGTAGGGCCGGAAGTACGGGGTGTGGCAGGCCAGTTGGAGGCGCTGGGCGACGGTTTCGTCCGTGGCGGCGACGACGGCCGCGGCCGGCATGCGGGAGGCGATCTCCCGGGCGAGGTTGGGCCCGGTGACGACGGCGATGCGCTCGGCACCGACCTTGGTGACGTCCTGGACGACCTCGCTCATCCTCATGGTGGTGCCGAGTTCGACACCCTTCATGAGGGAGACGAGCACGGTGTCCGGCGCCAACAGGGGCGTCCAGTCGGCCAAGTTGGCGCGCAGTGTCTGCGACGGCACCGACAGGACCGTGAAGTCGGCGCCGGCCATGGCCTCGGCGGGGTCGGTGGTCGCCCGGATGCCCTCGGGGAGTTCGAGCCCGGGGAAGTAATCGGGGTTCTGCCGCGCCGAGTTGATCGCCTCGGCGACCTCGGGCCGCCGCGCCCACACCGTCACCTCGCAGCCCGCGTCCGCGAGGACGACGGCGAAGGCCGTCCCCCATGAACCTGCGCTGAGGACTGCCGCCTTGACGGGCTCGCTCACTTGCCGATCTCTCCTTCGTGGCCGTGCTGCGCCTCGGTGCGGCGCCGCTGCTCGATCCGCTCCCGGCGCGGGTCGTAGGGCGTCTCGGGCGCCTTCTCCCCGCGGATCTCCTCCAGCAACCGGGTGACGTCGGCCATGATGACCTCCGTGACCTCCTTGAGGAGTTCGGGGGTCATCTCCCGGTCGTAGAAGCGCGTGAGGTCGACCGGCGGCCCGGCCAGCACGTGGTGCGTCTTGCGGGGGAAGAGGTTGAGCTTCTTCGAATACGGCGCGAGCACCTCGTTGACACCCCACTGGGCGACGGGGATGACGGGGCACTTGGTCCGCAGAGCCACCCTCGCCGCACCGGACTTGGCGGTCATGGGCCACAGTTCGGGGTCCCGGGTGATGGTGCCCTCGGGGTAGAACGCGACGCACTCGCCGCGCTCCACCGCGTCGATCGCGGCCCGGAAGGCGCTGAGCGCGTCCGTCGACTCACGGTAGACGGGGATCTGCCTGCTGCCCCGCATGAAGGCGCCGACGAATCCCTTCTTGAAAAGACCGCTCTTCGCGAGGAATCGCGGAACACGGCCGGTGTTGTACTGAAAATGGGCGTACGCGAAGGGGTCGATGTGCGAATTGTGGTTGACCGCGGTGATAAATCCGCCGTCGGCCGGGATGTGCTCCATTCCCTGCCAGTCCCGCTTGATCAGAACCACGAGCGGCGGTTTGGCGATCGCCGCTGCAAAGCGGTACCAGAAGCCGATTCTGCGGCGGGGCACGCGGACACCTACCTCTTCCTCCAGGACCACAGGACTTCCCACGGCCTGTTCCAGGGTCGTTCCGGCGGCCGGGAGCCGCACAAGTGTGGCCCCGGGCGCCGGATCTGTCGAGAACACCGTACGCCCCGAAGGAAGAACCGCCAGATGGGGAAGGTTGCAGCCGGGTGACAATGACCGCGACGAGCAAGGGACGGTAAGCCGGTGCAGTGGACGTTGGTCATCCCCCTCAAACCCCTCGCGCGGGCCAAGAGCAGGCTGTCGGACACGGCCGGGGACAGGGTGCGGCCGGGTCTGGCGCTGGCCTTCGCGCAGGACACGGTGGCCGCGGCGCTGGCCGCGCCGGCCGTCCGGGATGTGGTGGTCGTCACGGACGACCCGCTGGCGGGCCGGGAACTCGCGGCGCTGGACGCCCGGATCGTCCCGGACGTGCCGGGGGCGGGCCTGAACGCCGCGCTGCGGCACGGCGAGGGCGTCGTCCGCGCGATGCTCCCGGAAACGGCTCTCGCGGCCCTGAACGCCGATCTCCCGGCGTTGCGCCCCTACGAATTGACCCGGGTCCTCGACGCCGCCGCGGAATTCCCGCGCGCATTTCTGGCGGATGCCGCGGGCATAGGCACGACTTTGCTGGCCGCAACCCCGGGCCACCCCCTGCTGCCCGCGTTCGGCCCGGACTCCCGCCGCCGCCACCGCACCTCGGGCGCGGCCGAACTCGCCCTCCCCGACGTCGAATCCGTCCGCCAGGACGTCGACACCGGCGACGACCTGCGCGCCGCCCTCTCCCTCGGTGTCGGCCCCCGCACCACGACCGCCACCGCCCGCCTCCTCATCCCCGGCCAGTAGGCTGCGGCCATGCAGGCGACGGCTTACACCTACGACCCCGACACCCGCACGGGCCAGGTCCTCCTGGACGACGGCACCCCCCTCCCCTTCGACGCGGCGGCGTTCGACGCGGGGGGTCTGCGGCTGCTGAGAGTCGGCCAGCGGGTGCGCATCGAGCTGGAAGGCCCGAGGATCACCCTGGTGACGCTCCAGACGTTCTGAACCCCCTGACGACACACCGCGGGCCGGACTCCACAGGTTGTGGAAGTCCGGCCCGACGCGTGAGTACCGGCGGCAGCCTTACGCCTTGGTGGCGGCGACCTTCTTCGCGGTGGTCTTGCGAGCAGTCGACTTCTTGGCCGGCGCCTTCTTCGCCGGGGCCTTCTTGGCGACGGCCTTCTTCGTGGTGGCCGCCTTCTTGGCGGTCGTCTTCTTGGCGGCGGCCGTCTTGGCGGTGGCCTTCTTCGCCGGGGCGGCCTTCTTCGCGGCGGCGGTGGCCTTCTTCGCGGGGGCGGCCTTCTTCGCGGCGGCCTTCTTGACCGTCGCCGAAGCGGTGCCGCTCAGGCTGCCCTTGGGCGCCTTCTTGACCGCGACGTCGTTCTTCGGGAGCTTCTTCGAGCCGCTCACCAGGTCCTTGAAACCCTGGCCCGCACGGAAGCGCGGCACGGACGTCTTCTTGACCCGGACCCGCTCGCCCGTCTGGGGGTTGCGGGCGTACCGCGCCGGGCGGTCGACCTTCTCGAACGAGCCGAAGCCGGTGACCGAGACCCGGTCCCCCGCGACGACCGCGCGGACGATGGCGTCCAGAACCGCGTCGACCGCCTCGGCGGCGTTCTGACGGCCGCCGACCTTGTCCGCAATCGCTTCTACGAGCTGCGCCTTGTTCACGTCTTCCCCTTCGGAGACATTGCTGGAACGAAAGTGTCCAGGCTTTTTCGCACGTTAGGCAGATATATACCGCAAATCAAACACGAAACGGGCCTATCACCCTTGTGCCGCAACGGACTCGACCGCATTGGGCTGTTCAGCGTTCCTCGTCCGGGATTCGTCCCGCGTCGAGGTCCGCCGTGAACCGCTCCAGCCGCCTTGTCGCATCGGCGAGATCGTGCTTGGCCGCGGCCGTAATGACCAGCAGCTTCCGGGTCAGCGCCATCCGTACGCCCTCCGGGACTTGCAGTGCGCGCACCCTTGTGTGCGCTTCCTTGAGTTGGTCCGCGACCGCCATGTAGAGCTTGAGTTGGCCGTCGTGTTCCATGCACAGATTGTGCCATCTAGGGCGAGTTGTCGCCCGCCAGGGGTGCAACTGCCACCTCAGACAGCCGTCCGAGCACTGTTGGACACCGCGTCCACAGCGGTCGCGTACCCCGCCAACAGCCGCTGTAACGTTGGCAGTTGGGAAGATTTCGAGGAGATGCGCGAAGGCCTGCCAGGGGCGGAAAACGCCGTACCCCCGATCGGACCGATCGGGGGTACGGCGTGGCTTTTCGGTGGCCGAAACTCGCTTCGGCCGCTCAGACCTGGAGGGTACGCGGCTTGTACGAGGGACGCTTCGCCTCGTACGCGGCGATGTCCGCCTCGTTCTGGAGGGTGATGGAGATGTCGTCCAGCCCGTTCAGCAGCCGCCAGCGGGCGTTGTCGTCCAGCTCGAAGGAGGCGGTGACGCCCTCGGCGCGGACCTCCAGCGCTTCGAGGTCGACGGTGATCTCGGCCTGCGGGTCACGCTCGACGAGGTCCCAGAGCGCGTCCACGACCTGCTGGTCGAGGATGACCGTGAGCAGGCCGTTCTTCAGGGAGTTGCCCCGGAAGATGTCGGCGAAGCGGGACGAGATCACGGTCTTGAAGCCGTAGTTCTGGAGCGCCCACACGGCGTGCTCGCGCGAGGAGCCGGTGCCGAAGTCGGGGCCGGCCACCAGGACGCTCGCGCCCGCGCGCTCGGGGCGGTTGAGGACGAACTCCGGGTCCTTGCGCCACGCCTCGAAGAGACCGTCCTCGAAACCGTCCCTGGTCACCTTCTTGAGCCAGTGAGCAGGGATGATCTGGTCGGTGTCGACGTTGGAGCGGCGCAGCGGAACGGCCCGGCCGGTGTGCGTGGTGAATGCTTCCATGGCTCTCAGACTCCAGCGGGCGTACGGTCGGCGGGCGCGTCGGTCAGGTCGGCGGGCGAGGCCAGATGACCCAGGACGGCCGTGGCGGCGGCGACCTGCGGGGAGACCAGGTGGGTCCGGCCGCCCTTGCCCTGCCTGCCCTCGAAGTTGCGGTTGGAGGTGGACGCGGAGCGCTCACCGGGGGCCAGTTGGTCGGGGTTCATGCCCAGACACATCGAGCAGCCCGCGTGCCGCCATTCGGCGCCGGCCTCCTTGAAGACGACGTCCAGGCCCTCGGAGACGGCCTGGAGGCCCACCCGGGCGGAGCCGGGGACGACCAGCATCCGTACGCCGTCGGCGACTTTGCGGCCCTTGACGAGCTCGGCGGCGGCCCGCAGGTCCTCGATGCGGCCGTTGGTGCACGACCCTACGAAGACGGTGTCCACCTTGATGGACCGCAGCGGCTGCCCGGCCGCCAACCCCATGTATTCCAGGGCCTTTTCGGCGGCGAGGCGCTCCGATGCGTCTTCGTACGAAGCGGGGTCGGGGACGTTCGCCGAAAGGGGCGCGCCCTGGCCGGGGTTGGTGCCCCAGGTGACGAACGGGGAGAGTTCCGCGGCCTCGATGACGACCTCGGCGTCGAACTCGGCGTCCGCGTCGGTCTTCAGGGTCTTCCAGTACGCGACGGCGGCGTCCCAGTCCTCCCCCTCGGGGGCGTGGGCGCGGCCCTTGAGGTAGGCGAACGTCGTCTCGTCGGGGGCGATCATGCCCGCGCGGGCGCCGGCCTCGATGGACATGTTGCAGATGGTCATCCGGGCTTCCATCGACAGCTTCTCGATGGCGGAGCCGCGGTACTCCAGGACGTAGCCCTGGCCGCCGCCGGTGCCGATCCTGGCGATGATCGCGAGGATCAGGTCCTTGGCGGTGACGCCGTCGGGCAGCTCACCCTCGACCGTGATGGCCATGGTCTTCGGGCGGACCAGCGGCAGCGTCTGGGTGGCCAGCACGTGCTCCACCTGCGAGGTCCCGATCCCGAACGCCAGCCCGCCGAACGCGCCGTGCGTGGAGGTGTGGGAGTCACCGCAGACGACGGTCATGCCGGGCTGCGTGAGACCGAGCTGGGGGCCGACGACGTGGACGACGCCCTGCTCGACGTCGCCCAGGGGGTGCAGGCGGACGCCGAACTCGGCGCAGTTCTTGCGCAGCGTCTCCAGCTGGGCGCGGGAGACCGGGTCCGCGATGGGCTTGTCGATGTCGAGGGTCGGGGTGTTGTGGTCCTCGGTGGCGATGGTCAGGTCGAGGCGGCGGACCGGGCGGCCGTTCTGGCGCAGGCCGTCGAACGCCTGGGGGCTGGTCACCTCGTGCAGCAGGTGCAGATCGATGAAGAGAAGGTCGGGCTCGCCCTCAGCGCGCCGGACGACATGGTCGTCCCAGACCTTCTCAGCGAGTGTCCTACCCATCGCTTTCCCTCCGGCCGGACAGGTTGCGTCCCGGCACTACTAGAGATCTTGGAAGCGGCGCCCGCCCCTGTTCCGGGCACCCGCCACCGCGCCCGTCGGTCCGCGGGCGGCTGTGCCTCCAGGGTTGCGCGTCTCACGGGAAAATGAACTTGCGTTTCACAGAGTGAGACGGGAGTATCGTTGCATGGACAACAGTAGCGGCGTCGGCGTTCTGGACAAGGCAGCCCTTGTCCTGAGCGCCCTGGAGTCCGGCCCCGCAACCCTCGCAGGACTGGTCGCGGCCACCGGACTCGCACGACCCACGGCCCACCGGCTGGCCGTGGCCCTGGAACACCACCGTATGGTCGCCCGTGACATGCAGGGCAGGTTCATCCTCGGCCCGCGTCTCGCGGAGCTGGCGGCGGCGGCCGGCGAGGACCGCCTGCTGGCGACCGCCGGGCCCGTGCTCACGCACCTGCGGGACATCACCGGCGAGAGCGCCCAGCTCTACCGGCGCCAGGGCGACATGCGGATCTGTGTGGCCGCCGCGGAGCGGCTGTCCGGACTGCGAGACACGGTACCCGTCGGCTCCACGCTGACGATGAAGGCCGGTTCCTCCGCGCAGATCCTCATGGCCTGGGAGGAGCCCGAGCGCCTCCACCGCGGCCTCCAGGGCGCCCGCTTCACCGCCACGGCCCTCTCCGGCGTCCGGCGCCGCGGCTGGGCCCAGTCCATCGGCGAGCGCGAGCCGGGCGTCGCGTCCGTCTCCGCGCCGGTCAGGGGCCCGTCCAACCGCGTCGTGGCCGCCGTCTCCGTCTCCGGCCCGATCGAGCGGCTGACCCGCCACCCGGGCCGTATGCACGCTCAGGCGGTGATCGACGCGGCGTCCCGGCTCTCGGAGGCGCTGCGCAGGACGGGCTGAAGCCCAGCGGGAAGGGCCGGCCTCAACGCCGCGGCGGGCCCTTCCTCCCCCGCCGAGCTGCGGGAACACGAAAAAGCCACCCGCCTCTACTGAGGCGGGTGGCTTCTTTCTGTACCCCCGACCGGATTCGAACCGGCGCTACTGCCGTGAGAGGGCAGCGTGCTAGGCCGCTACACAACGGGGGCTTGAGCTGGTCTACCTGGACTCGAACCAAGACTAACTGAACCAGAATCAGTCGTGCTGCCAATTACACCATAGACCAATGATGGTTTAGACCAGTCAGTACCCCCGACCGGATTCGAACCGGCGCTACTGCCGTGAGAGGGCAGCGTGCTAGGCCGCTACACAACGGGGGCCCTAGCGATCCTGCATCAAGATCGGCGGGAGCTACCCGACCGTCCTCGCGAGAAGGATCTGTACCCCCGACCGGATTCGAACCGGCGCTACTGCCGTGAGAGGGCAGCGTGCTAGGCCGCTACACAACGGGGGCTTCGCAGATTTTGAGCTTCTGCAAGCTGGCCTACCTGGACTCGAACCAAGACTAACTGAACCAGAATCAGTCGTGCTGCCAATTACACCATAGGCCACTGGAACGCCATCCCTCTAAAGGGATCTTGCTCTAGTTTTGCTCCCCCGGGTCTCTCGGCCTTTCGGCCCGCTCCCCGGCGGCGCAGAAAGAACATTACCCGAAGGTGGACGGGGCTCCAAAACGGGTTCCCGCCCGGCCGTCCGCACCGAGCAGTGCGGGCAGTTCGGCGAGCGTGGCGATCCGGTGCCGGCCCGGGAGTTCGACGACGCCCGCGCCGCCGTCGTACCGGTCGATCCAGACGGAGAGCAGGCCCGCCTCGGCCGCGCCCCGGCCGTCGATGTCGGGGTGGTCGCCGACGTAGGCGACCTGTTCGGGCGGGAGGGCGAGGGCCTCGCAGGCGGCGAGGAAGGCGCCGGGTTCGGGCTTGGAGACGCCGAGTTCGGCCGCGCAGATGATCGACTCGAAGCGGTCGTGGACGCCGAGGACGCGGAGCTTGTGGTCCTGGACGTGGATGCTGGAGTTGGAGAGGACGGAGTGCCGGTGGGTCGCCGCGAGGGCGTCCAGGACGGGCAGGACGTCCGGGAAGAGGGCCCAGGCGTTCTCGTAGTGGCCCAGGTAGCGGCCGAACCAGTCGTCGGCCTCGGCGTCGGTCAGCTCCTGGCCGACGAACACCCGGACGCGGTCGCGGCGTTGACCCTCGAAGGTGGTCTCGCCGGCGGCGAAGCGGGCCCACTGGGCGTCGGTGATCTCGCGCCAGCTCGTGACCGCCTGCTCGACGGTGTCGTACCCGGCCAGCAGGCCCTCGGTGACGAGGTGGTCACGCATGCCGAGGCGGTCGGCGTTCGTGTAGTCGAAGAGGGTGTCGTCGACGTCCCAGACCACGGCGCGAATGTCCATGATCCGACCGTAGCGGGGAACAGCGCGGGGCGGCACCCCTGTTGGGTGCCGCCCCGGTGAACTGCCGTGATACGCCGTCTCGTTACACCGTCTCGTTACGCCGCGAGCTTGGCGAGGGCGGCGTCGATGCGGGCCAACGACGCGTCCTTGCCGAGGACTTCGAGGGACTCGAAGAGGGGGAGGCCGACCGTGCGGCCGGTGATCGCGACGCGGACGGGGGCCTGGGCCTTGCCGAGCTTGAGGCCGTGGGCCTCACCGGCGGCCAGGACGGCCTCCTTGAGGGACTCCGGGGACGTCCAGTCGGCCGCGTCGAGCTTCTCGCGGGCCGTGGCGAGGAGGGCGTCGCTGCCGTCCTTCATCGCCTTCGTCCAGGACGCCTCGTCCGCCACCGGCTCCTTGAGGAACAGGAAGTCGACGTTGTCGGTGATCTCCGACAGGACGCGCAGGCGGGTCTGCGCGTGCGGGGCGATGGCCTGCCACTTCGCGTCGTCGAAGTCCTCCGGGGCCCAGGGCGCGAAGGGGGCCCGGAGCCAGGGGGCGCAGCGCTCCGTGAAGTCCTTCACGTCCAGCAGGCGGATGTGGTCGCCGTTGATCGCCTCGCACTTCTTCAGGTCGAAGCGGGCCGGGTTGGGCTGGACGTCCTTGATGTCGAACGCCGCGATCAGCTCGTCCGTCGTGAAGATGTCCTGGTCGGCGGAGAGCGACCAGCCCAGCAGGGAGAGGTAGTTGAGCAGGCCCTCGGGGAGGAAGCCCTGCTCGCGGTAGAGGTTGAGGGACGCCTGCGGGTCGCGCTTGCTGAGCTTCTTGTTGCCTTCGCCCATCACGTACGGCAGGTGGCCGAACTCGGGGGTGTACTTCGCGATGCCCAGTTCCGTCAGAGCCTTGTACAGGGCGATCTGGCGGGGGGTGGAGGAGAGGAGGTCCTCGCCGCGCAGGACGTGCGTGATCTCCATCAGCGCGTCGTCGACCGGGTTGACCAGCGTGTAGAGCGGGGCGCCGTTGGCGCGGACGATGCCGTAGTCCGGGACGTTCTCCGGGGTGAACGTCAGCTCGCCGCGGACGAGGTCGGTGAACGTGATGGTCTCGTCCGGCATGCGGAAGCGGACGATCGGCTTGCGGCCCTCCGCCTCGTACGCGGCGGTCTGCTCGGCGCTCAGGTCGCGGCAGTGGCCGTCGTAGCCGGAGGGCTTGCCGGCGGCGCGGGCGGCGTCGCGGCGGGCGTCCAGCTCCTCCGTCGAGCAGTAGCAGCGGTACGCGTGACCGGCGTCCAGGAGCTTCTGCGCGACGTCCTGGTAGATGTCCATCCGCTGCGACTGGCGGTACGGGGCGTGCGGGCCGCCGATCTCCGGGCCCTCGTCCCAGTCGAAGCCGAGCCAGCGCATCGCGTCCAGGAGCTGCTCGTACGACTCCTCCGAGTCGCGGGCCGCGTCGGTGTCCTCGATGCGGAAGACCAGGGTGCCCTGGTGGTGGCGGGCGAAGGCCCAGTTGAAGAGGGCCGTGCGGACCAGGCCGACGTGGGGGTTGCCGGTCGGGGAGGGGCAGAAACGTACTCGGACGGGAGCGCTAGTCACGCTTGACAACCTTGTTGGTGAGAGTGCCGATACCTTCGATGGTGACGGCGACCTCGTCGCCGATCTCCAGGGGGCCGACCCCGGCGGGGGTGCCCGTGAGGATGACGTCGCCGGGGAGGAGTGTCATGGCCTCGGTGATGTTGACGATCAGGTCCTCGATGGGGGTGATCATCTCGCTGGTGCGGCCGAGTTGGCGCTGCTGGCCGTTGACCGTGAGCTGGATCGTGAGGTCGCTCGGGTCGAGGTCCGTCTCGATCCAGGGGCCGAGGGGGCAGGAGGTGTCGAAGCCCTTCGCCCTGGCCCACTGCTTCTCGCGCTTCTGGACGTCCCTGGCGGTGACGTCGTTCGCGCAGGTGTAGCCCAGGATGACGTCCTTGACCCGGTCGCGGGGGACCTCGCGGCACATGCGGCCGATGACGACCGCGAGTTCGGCCTCGTGGTGGACGTCCGAGGAGAACGAGGGGTACTGGATCGGGTCGCCGGGGCCGGTCACCGAGGTGGAGGGCTTGAAGAAGGCGAAGGGGGTGTCCGGGACCTCGTTGCCCAGTTCCTTCGCGTGGTCGGCGTAGTTCCTGCCGAAGGCGACGACCTTGTTGGGCAGGACGGGGGGCAGCAGCCGGACTTTGCTGAGCGGGACCTTCGTCCCGGAGAGTTCGAACTCGGCGAAGGGGATGCCCTTGATGATGTCCAGGACGAGTTCGTCGTCCTTGTCGCCCTCTACCGCGCCAAACGCGACGTTGCCGTCGATGGAAAACCTGGCAATACGCACGGGTTCTTTGCGCCCCTCACCTGAACCGACCGAAACCTGACGCCCCAGGCTAACGCGCCGGGGGGTGGGTCACCTCGTGGATTGCCCGGGGTGCGCGAAGAGGCGCCCTCTCGCCGCGGGAGGGGGCGCCTCTTGGATATATGCGGACTTGGTGAGTCGTCCGGCGGGAATCCGCGTACTAGTCCAGGACCGGGGTCTCCGGGGCCACCATGAGGATGGTGCGGCGGGGGTTGGCCGTTTGGGCGGGGAGGGAGGCCGGGTAGGTCTGGGGGGCCGGGGTCAGGGGTTCGGCGTCCTTCAGGTGGGCCAGGGTGGTGCGCTGGGGGTTGGCGGTCTTGCGGGACATGCGGGGGCTCCCTGGCTGGTGTCGGATGGGCCGAATCTGTAAAGCGTCAGGCTAAACACGGCATTCCCGGGGAGGTCACGGGGGGCCGTCGGGGAGCGTGTGAGTTTGCTCACGAGATGGGCGTCAAACCGGTCAATTCAGGCCCGCAAGCGAACGTAACGAAACGGACATTGACCAACTGAAGCATCCATTCCGCTCCTGATCATGGCGACTGGGACACCTTGATCATCAGCCCACTTCGCCACACTCTGCCCACATTCGGGCGGATCGAATTCGACGCCCGGTGATCCCATCCGCACGCGCTGTCACGGATGTCACAGCCCGGACACCAAACCTTGTTGCGGATCCGGCACTGTGCTGGAATCTCACGGACCGCCGCGGGATCGAGCCGGCGCGCAGGGGGCGCACAGAAGCGCCGAGTGGCGGCGAGATAGGGGGAACCAGCGCCGGGTCACTCAAGACCATCCCGGGGGGCGCAGTCAGGGCGCCTCTCAAGACGCCGACACCGCCTGTCCGTTCATCCGGAAAGGCGCCTGGTCCAGAGGTTGCGACGCTAGTGCAGGGACGATTCAAGAGGGACGGCAGTGCCCCGGCAGGGCCGGAGCCGCGAGGCGGGACTGGTTCCCACACAGTCAGCACCTCGCCCCAGCACGCCCAGAACCCGGGTCCCGCCCAGGCAGGCGACGGCAAGAGCCGCCCCGGCGCTCCCACTCCCCCGCTCACCCCCACCGCCATTCCCCCGATACCCCCGGCCAAATCCGCCAAGGGCGAGACCGGCAGCCGCGTGGCGCTGCGCAACTGGCGCATCTCCACCCGCCTGGTCGCCCTGCTGACCCTCCCCGTGGTCGCGGCCACCACGCTCGGCGCGCTGCGCATCAGCCAGTCCATGGAGGACATCCAGCAGCTCGACAACATGCGGCTGCTGACCGACATGACGAAGCAGGCGACCGAGCTGTCGATCGCCCTCCAGAACGAGCGCGACCGCTCCGCCGGTCCCCTCGCGCACGGCGGCAACGCCAACGACGTCACCGTCAAGGGGCTGCGCGCGACGACGGACCGCTCGCTGAAGGCCTTCAACGCCGCCTCCGAGGAGATCAACTCCTCCAGCCGCAACGGCAACCTCCAGGGCGTCCGCGACAACCTGGTCGGTCTGGTCGGCGACCTCGGGAACGTCGCGAAGCTGCGCTCCACCGCGTACACCGCGCAGGGCAACTCGATGCAGACCGTCGAGGGCTACCACCGGCTGATCACCCGCCTCGTCGACCTCTCCCAGGACATGGCCGAGGCCACCTCCAACCCGGAGATGATCCAGCGCACCCGCGCCCTGGCCGCGTTCTCCTCCGCCAAGGAGTACTCGTCGATGCAGCGCGCCGTGCTGACGGCCGCGCTCCCCGCGAACAGCACCTCCTTCGGCAAGCTCACCGACAACGACCGCACCTACGGTGAGACGGCCGTCGAGGGCGAGGACTCCGAGCTCGCGATCTTCCGCTCGATCTACGGCGACGAGGGCGCCGAGGAGCTGCTCAAGCCGATCGAGTCCGGCAACGCCACGATCGAGGACGCCGACCAGTACGCGAGCCGCGCCTTCGCCTCCGAGTCCGGTCTGGAGTCCCAGGACAAGCGGTCGTACCAGGACTGGCTGGACGCCTCGGGCACCAAGCTCCAGCAGATGCGCAACATCGAGTCGCAGCTCCTGGAGGACATGGAGCAGAAGGCCCGCGAGCTGCGCAACGAGACCGAGCGCGACGCGATCATCGCCGGTGTGCTGATCCTGATGGTGCTCGGCGTCTCGCTGGTCGGCGCGTTCGTCGTCGCCCGCTCCATGATCCGCTCGCTGCGCCGCCTCCAGGAGACGGCCACGAAGGTCGCCCAGGAACGGCTGCCCGAACTGGTCAAGCAGCTCTCCGAGTCGGACCCGCAGGACGTCGACACGTCCGTCGAGTCGGTCGGTGTGCACTCCCGGGACGAGATCGGCCAGGTGGCCGCGGCCTTCGACGACGTGCACCGCGAGGCCGTCCGGCTCGCCGCCGAGCAGGCCCTGCTGCGGGGCAACGTCAACGCGATGTTCACCAACCTCTCGCGCCGTTCGCAGGGTCTCATCCAGCGTCAGCTGTCGCTGATCTCCGAACTGGAGTCCCGCGAGGCCGACCCGGACCAGCTGTCCTCCCTGTTCAAGCTGGACCACCTCGCGACCCGTATGCGCCGTAACGGCGAGAACCTCCTCGTCCTCGCGGGTGAGGAGCCCGGCCGGCGCTGGACGCGTCCGGTCCCGCTGGTCGACGTGCTGCGTGCCGCCGCGTCCGAGGTGGAGCAGTACGAGCGCATCGAGCTGGCGTCCGTGCCGACGACGGAGGTCGCGGGCCGGGTCGTCAACGACCTCGTGCACCTCCTCGCCGAACTCCTGGAGAACGCGACGTCGTTCTCCTCCCCGCAGACGAAGGTCAAGGTCACCGGGCACGCGCTGCCCGACGGCCGGGTCCTGATCGAGATCCACGACACCGGTATCGGCCTCTCCCCCGAGGACCTGGCCGCGATCAACGAGCGGCTGGCCTCGCCGCCGACCGTGGACGTGTCGGTGTCCCGGCGCATGGGTCTGTTCGTGGTCGGCCGGCTCTCCCAGCGGCACGGCATCCGCATCCAGCTGCGGCCCTCCGACTCGGGTGGTACGACCGCGCTGGTCATGCTGCCGGTCGACGTCGCGCAGGGTGGCAAGAAGCCGCAGCCGAAGCCCGGTCAGGGCGGCACCCCGGCCGGTGGACCGGCGGCGGCTCAGGCCGCGGCGGGTGCGG
>NZ_JBTYMC010000146.1:0-16689 GCF_054880855.1 Streptomyces sp. S6
CGGCGGCCGTGTCGGAGGCGTGGGCGCGGGTGTCGGGGGGCGGGGACGCCGCCGACTGCGCGAAGGCCGTCGAGGCGGGGGACGAGCGCGCGCGGGACGTCTGGCAGCAAGCGGTTACGACGCTCGCCGACGGCCTCCTGACCGCCCTCACCCTCCTCGACCCCTCGACGATCGTCATCGGCGGCGGCCTCGCGGAAGCGGGCGACACCCTGTTCACCCCGCTGCGGGAGGCGCTCGGCACGCGGATCACGTTCCAGCACACCCCGACGGTCGTCCCGGCGGCCCTGGGCGACACGGCCGGGTGCCTGGGGGCGGGCCTGCTGGCATGGGATCTTCTGGAGACGACGGACGGCATGGAGGAAACGCCCTGATGACAGAAGAGTCGACGATCCTCACCGGTGCGCGGGTGGTCCTCCCCTCAGGGATCTCCGTCCAGGACATCGGCGTCCACGGCGAGCGCATCACCGCCGCTCCCCCACCCCACGCCCGCCGCATCGACCTCACCGGCCACTACCTGGTCCCCGGCTTCGTCGACCTCCACAACCACGGCGGCGGCGGAGCCTCCTTCTGCGGCACCGCCGACGACATCCGCACGGCCCTGCACACCCACCGCGCGCACGGCACCACCACCCTCGTCGCCTCGACGGTGACGGACGACATGGACGTCCTCGTCCGCCAGGCCGGGGTGCTCAGCGAGTTCGCCGAGGACGGGGAGATCGCCGGGATCCACTTCGAGGGCCCGTTCATCTCGCCGTGCCGCAAGGGCGCCCACTCGGAGGCGCTGCTGCGGCATCCGGACCCGGCGGACGTCCGCAAGCTGATCGACGCGGCGAAGGGCCACGCCAGGATGCTCACCCTGGCCACCGAACTCCCGGGCGGCATCGACTCGGTGAGGCTCCTGGCCGAGCACGGGGTGATCGCGGCGGTCGGCCACACGGACGCCACGTACGAGCAGACGCGCGAGGCGATCGACGCGGGCGCGACGGTCGCGACGCACCTCTTCAACGCGATGCCTCCCCTGGGCCACCGCTCCCCCGGCCCCATCGCCGCGCTCCTCGAAGACCCGCGTGTCACCGTCGAGTTGATCAACGACGGCACCCATCTGCACCCCGCCGCCCTGGAGTTGGCGTTCAGGTCGGCCGGACCCGAGCGCGTCGCGTTCATCACGGACGCGATGGACGCGGCCGGCGGCGGCGACGGCACGTATCTGCTGGGCCCGCTGGAGGTCGAAGTCACCGACGGGGTCGCCCGGTTGGTGGAGGGCGGCTCGATCGCGGGGTCGACGCTGACGCTGGACCGTGCGTTCAAGCGGGCGGTGACGGTCGACGGCATCCGGATCGAGGACGCCGTGCGGGCGCTGTGCGTCAACCCGGCCCGCCTGCTGGGGCGTTGGAGCGACATCGGCTCGCTGGAGGCCGGGAAGCTCGCCGACGTCGTCGTCCTGGACGAGAACCTCGACCTCAAAGGCGTGATGAGGCACGGTAAGTGGGTAAGCACGCCGTAAACGACCGGCGAAGGGGAGGTCGAGGCAGGTGATCCTGACGGTCACGCTCAACACCGCGCTCGACCTCACCTATCGCGTACGGGGACTGCGCCCGCAGACGACCCACCAGGTCACGGATGTCGTCGAACGGCCGGGCGGCAAGGGCCTGAACGTCGCCCGCGTGCTCGCCGCCCTCGGCCACGAGGTGACGGCGACGGGGCTGGTGGGCGGCGTGACCGGGAAGACGGTGCAGGGTCAACTCACCTTGGTTCCCGGGGTGGTCGACGCGCTCGTCCCCATCTCCGGCACCACCCGGCGGACCGTCGCGATCGTCGACACGCGCACCGGTGACGCGACTCGGCTGAACGAACCGGGGCCGGTGGTCACGCCCGCCGAGTGGCGGGCGTTCCTGGAGGTGTACGTCCAACTCCTGGGCGGCGCCTCGGCGGTCGCCCTGTGCGGCGGCCTCCCGCAGGGCGTACCGGTCGGCACGTACGCGGGGCTGGTGCGGGCGGCGCGGTCGGCGGGGGTGCCGGTCCTGCTGGACACCGGCGGTGAACCACTGCGCCGAGGGGTCGCGGCCCGGCCCGACATCATCACCCCGAACCTCGACGAGCTGGCCGAACTCACCGGCTCCCACGACCCGTTGACCGCCGCACGGGACGCCCGCCGCCGAGGCGCCCACTCGATCGTCGCCGCCCTCGGCCCCGAGGGCCTCCTCGCGATGACCCCGGAAGGCCGCTGGCACGCCACCCCACCCACCTGCCTCCACGGCAACCCCACGGGCGCCGGAGACTCCGTCACGGCCGCCCTGCTCTCCGGCCTGATCCACCAACTCCCCTGGCCCGAAAGGCTTTCCCACGCCCTCGCGCTGTCCATGGCGACCGTCCTCGCGCCGGGAGCGGGGGAGTTCGACCGGGGGGCGTACGAGGAGTGGGTGGGGCGGGTGGCGGTGCGCGGGGAGGCCAGCGCGGCCTAGCCCTTCCCGAAAACGGCCTAGTCCAGGCTCTTGACCTGGCCCCTGCGCAGCGCCAACTGGTCCAGCAGGACGTTGCACTTGTTGCCGGCCTGGCAGGAGATGGAGATGGTGTTGGTGCCCTTGGTCAGGGTCGTCCAGGACCAGGTGCTGCTCCACGCCCGGGTGGGGTCCGTCGCGTGGGTGAAGTTGCCGAAGTTCACCGGGCGGCTGTCCGGCTTGCCGTTGACCGAGAGGGTCATGTTCTGGTCCTCGCCGACGACGTTGAACATGGCGAAGACCGTGTAGGGCCCGTCCTTCGGGATGCCGTTGACCGTCCAAGTCACCGACGCGCCCTGGTTGTTGAGGCCGGTGACGTACGTCCCGGACTTCGAGCCCTTTATGTCCGAGGCGGTGGTCGCCCCGTTCTCCAGCTTCATCGCCTTCGCGTCGGTCGTCTCCGGCAGATTGTCCTGCGCGGAGGGGCTGTTGCCCGACTCGCTCTCGGAGGCGCTCGCCGAGCTGGAGGTGGTGGGGGTCGGGGTCGTGCCGCCGTCCGCGTCGTTGTCCTTGTTCTTGTCACCGAGGGAGACGGCGATGGTGATGCCGACGACGACCGCGAGGACGACGGCGACGGCGCCGATGAGGAGGCCCTTGGTGTTGGGGCCGCGGCCACCGCCGGAGCCCCGGCCGGCGGAGCGGGGGGGCTGCTGGGCCGGGGGGCCCTGCTGGAGGCCCTGCTGCGGCTGGCCGTACGCGCCGCCCTGCTGCTGGGGGATCTGCCCGTACTGCTGGGGCGGCTGGCCGTACCCCTGGGGGGCCTGGCCGTAGGCGGCCGTCTGCTGGGGGGCCTGGGTGGGGCGGCGGTCACCGACCGCGCGGACCCGGTTCACCGAGTTGGGATAGCCGTAGCCGCCGGACGGGGGCTGGGCGCCACGGGCCTGGCCGTCCTCGTAGAGGTAGCCGAACGGGTCGTCGTCCTCCGGCGTGCTCGCGCCGTTGTTGCCGGGCGTCATCCCTCGAACTCCTCAACAGGTGCGGGGCCGTCTGAACAAGGTGGTGAGGAGAGCGAGCCTACCCGGTCCGATTGGGCCGAACGGGTGACTCTGCTCTCTTAAACCTCCTGACCTGCGGTTTATCCGGCCCGGCGGTGCTGTTTGGGACGAGATCGTTTCTCGACGTACATCCGCTCATCGGCGGACTTCAGCACTTCGTCCGCCGACATGCCGCACTGCGCCCACCCGATGCCGAAACTCGCGCCCACCCGGACGGCCCGCCCCTCGGCGCGGATCGGCTGGATGATCTCGCTGCGCAGCCGGACGGCCAGATCGGTGGCGTCGGCGCGGCCGAGGCCGTCGGCGAGGATCACGAACTCGTCGCCGCCGAGCCGCGCGACCGTGTCGCCGTCGCGGACCGCCTTGCCGAGCCGCCGGGCGACCTCGATGAGGACCGCGTCGCCCGCGTTGTGCCCGAACCGGTCGTTGATCGACTTGAAGCCGTCGAGGTCGCAGAAGAGGACGGCGAGCCCCTTCGTGCCGTCGTCGGGGGCGTCCTCGTCGGGGGCGACGACGTGGGCGTGGTCGTAGCCGCCGTACCCGTTCTGCGCGGACTGCGCGGACTGCGCGTTCTGCGCGGGCACCGGCTGGTAGTCGAAGCCGTGGCCGTTCACGTCGTGCGCGCCGGGGCCGTACGTCTGGTCCATGGCGTCGAGGGCGGCGGGGTGGCCGGTCTTGGGGCGCTCGCAGAGGCGGGCGGAGAGGCGGGCGCGTAGCTCCGCGGAGTTGGGGAGGCCGGTCAGGGCGTCGTGGGAGGCGCGGTGGGCGAGGTGGATCTCGCGGCGCTTGCGGTCCTCTATGTCCTCGACGTGGGTGAGGAGGAAGCGCGGACCGTCAGCGGCGTCTGCCACCACGGAGTTACGGAGTGATACCCAGATGTACGTGCCGTCCCGGCGGCCCAGCCTGACCTCTACCCGGCCTCCCTTCGCAGAGGTACGCAGGAGGGTACCTATGTCCTCCGGGTGGACCAGGTCGGAGAAGGCGTAGCGGCGCATCGCGGACGCCGGGCGGCCCAGGAGGCGGCACAGGGCGTCGTTCGTCCGGAGTATTCGGCCGTGCTGCTCGCCGCCCATCTCGGCGATGGCCATGCCCGAGGGGGCGTTCTCGAAGGCCGCCCGGAACGATTCCTCGCTCGACCGCAGGGCCTGCTGCTCGCGCTCCAGCCGGACCAGGGCGCGCTGGATGTTCGACCTGAGGCGGGCGTTGCTGACCGCTATGGCCGCCTGGAACGCGTACATCTGGAGCGCCTCGCGGCCCCACGCGCCGGGCAGCCGGCCGTTGCGCGGGCGGTCCACCGACAGGACGCCGATCAGCTCGCCGCAGCTGCCGCCGGGGGCGGCCGGGGTGTACATGGGGGCGAAGAGGCGGTCCGAGGGGTGCCACTCGTCCTCGAAGCGGGGTGGGGGGCCGTCCGTGTACCACTGGGGGACGTCGTCGTCGTCCAGGACCCAGCCCTCGGTGTGCGGGATGAAGACCAGGTCGCCCCATCTCTCGCCCATCGCGAGACGGCGGTCCCAGGACTCCCGGGAGCCGACGCGGCCGGTGATGAGGGCTTCGGCGGCGGGGTTCCCGGCGAAGGCGGCGACGACGAGGTGGCCGTCGTTGCGTACGAGGTTGACGCAGGCCAGCTCGTAGCCCAGGGCGCTCACGACCCCGTCCGCGACCGTCTGCAAGGTGTCCGCCAGGCTGCGGGCCGTGTTCATGTCGGCCATCGCCTGGTGCAGCTGCCGCAGGGACGCGAGGCGGACATATGGTTCCGACTCGGTCTCCATGCTCGCCCTCCCCCCGAGACTTCGCAGCGAATCAAGGGTTGTTCATCGGCGTACCATTTCCCTGCCACTGAATCACAGCGCGCTGCTCACCCGGTACACAGGGTCAACAATTCTCCCCCCTTGTGACTCAAGTCACAGCAAAACGTGAACAATTGGGCGGGGTTTCTGCAATTTTCAGAGTGGTTCAGGAGTCGTTACCGACTGTTTGGACAACGCTTACCGTACGTGCGGGGTTCCCGTCACGGGGGCGGGTCGTAGGACCTGGTCGTACGACTCCCCTCGCGGCATTTCGGGCTTGCGCCCGATGTGGGGCGGGGTGGTCGGGAACTAGCGTGCCGAGGGTGCCGAACACTTCCGCGAACTCCGCGCCACCGCTCACCGGGCATCCTGAGGGGGTGAGCAACGACGCGTTCCGGGCCGTGATGGCCCAGTTGGCCGACGGTGTGGTGCTGGTCACCGCGCAGGAGCCGGCCCTCGACCCCGACGACCCCTCCTCGCCGCCCGCCGAGGACGTCGGCATGACCGCAACCGCTTTCATGTCCGTCTCCCTCGACCCGCCCCTCGTCCTCGTCAGCCTCCGGGGTGGCTCCCGCATGGACGACCTCCTCGACGAACAGCCCCTCTGGTCCGTCTCCGTCCTCTCCGAGAGCCAGCGACACATCGCCGGACGGTTCGCGATGAAGGGGCGTCTCAGTGACCGGTTGCTGTTCGAGGACATCCCCTATCGGCGGGGCGAGGTCAGCGGGGCGCCGCTGGTGGGCGGGGCACTGGCGAATCTGGAGTGCCGGACGGAGGAGCGGGTGATCGCCGGGGACCATACGTTGGTGATCGGGCGGGTGTTGGCTGCTGCGGTGCCGGGGGTGGGTGGGGGGCCGTTGGTTTATTTCCGGGGGCGGTATCGGCAGTTGGGGTGAGCAGTAAATGGGGGGCCGGAATGTGCTGACAGACCCTAAGGTGCGGCCATGTCACGGCCTCACCTTGAAGAGATCACCCCGGCCAACTTCGCGAAAGCGATTGCTGTCGCCGTTCTGCCGGAGCAGGAGTTCGCTGTCTCGCCGGTGGTGAAGTCGCTCGCCGAGGCGTATGTCCATCCTGGCGTCGCTTGGCCTCGGCTCATCGTCGACGGGGAGCGGGCCGTCGGGTTCGTCATGGCGTTTCTCGACGTCGACTGGCGTGAGGACGGGGGGTCGTTGCGGCGGTCGGGCCTGTGGCGGCTGAACATCGCGGCCGGGGAGCAGGGGAAGGGGTACGGGCGGTTCGCGGTCCAGGCTGTCGCGGAGGAGTTGCGGCGGCGGGGGGCGCGGGAGCTGTACGTCACGTGGCACACCGGGGAGCACGGGCCCGAGGAGTTCTATCTGGGGCTGGGGTTCCGGAAGAACGGGGAGTTCGTGGAGGGGGAGGTGGTGGGGGTGCTGGGGTTGGAGTGAGGGGTGCGGGGTGCGCTCGCCGGCGTCGTCCCCCGCACCAGCCGTACGGCCCACGGCTCGCACCCGGTGTTCCGCGGTTGTCCTACCAGTCCCGGCCCGTCCGTCCCCGCTTCGTCTCCGCGCGCGCCTTCTTCTCGCGAAGGCGGCGTTCGTTGATGCCTCGGGGGATGCGGGTGGGGCGGCGTTGTTTGGGGGGCGGGGCGGTCGCCTCGGCCAACAGGGACGCCAGTCGGACGGCCGCCGCTTCGCGGTTGCGCCATTGCGAACGGTGCTCGGAGGCGCGGACGACGATGACGCCGTCGACGAGTCGGGCGGCGAGGCGCTCCAGCGCGCGGGCTTTCCAGACGGGCGGGAGGGATTCGGTACGGGCGATGTCGAACCGGAGTTCCACCTGTGTGTCGCTCGTGTTGACGTGCTGGCCGCCCGGTCCCGACGACCGTGAGAAACGCCAGGTCAGCTCGGCCTCCGGGAGGGAGACGGAGCCTCGGATGGGATAGGGACCGGACATGCGTTCCATGGTGGGGCCGGGGACGTCGGGAGTCACCTGGTTTTGGGGGTAAAGAAAGTAAAGGGGGCGGGAACCTTCGCGGGACCCCGGGACGTTCAAGGGGATAGCTGTAGGTTCACGCCGTACGGCTCGACACGACGTATACAACAGGGAAGGACTCCCAACCATGGCTGTAAGCCTGTCCAAGGGTGGCAACGTCTCGCTCACCAAGGAGGCACCGGGCCTGACCGCCGTCACCGTGGGCCTCGGCTGGGACGTCCGTACCACCACCGGCACGGACTTCGACCTCGACGCGTCCGCGATCGCGGTCAACCCGACGGGCAAGGTCTACTCCGACGCCCACTTCGTCTTCTTCAACAACAAGCAGACGCCGGACAACTCCATCGTCCACAACGGCGACAACCGCACGGGTGAGGGCGACGGCGACGACGAGTCGATCAGCGTCAACCTCTCGGCCCTCCCCGCCGACGTCGACAAGATCGTCTTCCCGGTCTCCATCTACGACGCCGAGAACCGCTCCCAGAACTTCGGCCAGGTCCGCAACGCGTACATCCGCATCCTCAACGCGGCCGGCGGCGCCGAGATCGCCCGCTACGACCTCTCCGAGGACGCGGCCACCGAGACGGCGATGGTCTTCGGCGAGCTGTACCGCAACGGCGCCGAGTGGAAGTTCCGCGCGGTCGGGCAGGGCTACGCGTCCGGCCTCGCCGGCATCGCGCAGGACTTCGGCGTGAACGTCTGAGGTTCGGCCGCCCTGAGGGGTAGGTGACCGAGCGGGCTCCGGCTGCTTTGCGGCTGGGGCCCGTTCGTTGTGTTCAAGGTGTGCTGTCGGGACTGCCGGATCCACCTGTCCGGGCAAGTGCTTCCAGGTGCGGATTCCAGCGTCGCGGACCAGAAGATGAAGGTTCAAGCAGGGAGGAATGCTTCAACTCATGGACGCATGGGGAGAGTTCTCCCAGTTCTTGTCGCAGGTGTTGACTCGTCAGGTTCAAGAGTTTGACACTCTGCGGGCGGATCGCACGACAGGTGGCCGGTCCGCGCCAGGGCGTTCTGGGCGTGTGGTCCAGGGCGTGCTGCCGCGTGGGCAACGGCGCCCGCCTGCCGTCGTGCCGCGTGGCGAACCCACTCCTCGCAGGAGGGCTTTTCGTCATGTCCGTTGCGCCCCACAGCTCCGCAGACGGCACGAGCCGCCGTGACCTGATCAAGCGTCTGGGCGGTACCGCCGCCGCCTTCTCCTTCCTGGCCGCCGCCGGACCCCTCGCCACGGCGGCCCCCGCGAGCGCGGCCAGCGGGCAGGCGCAGGCTCCCGCGCCGGCCGGTTCGAAGCGAGTCCGTTCCCTGCTGGGCCGTCTCACCCTGGACGAGAAGATCTCGCTAGTGCACGGGGCGACCGACCCGCAGCGGCTGGGCCAGGCGGGCTACCTGCCCGGTGTGCCGAGGCTGGGCATACCGGAGCTCCGGCTGACCGACGGGCCGGCCGGTGTGAACGTCGCCGCCTCCGCGACCGGGCTGCCGCCGGTCTCCACCCTGGGTGCCTCCTTCAACCCCGCGCTGGCCCGGAAGTACGGCGAGGTTCTCGGCCGCGAGGGCCGCGCCCTGGGCATGGACGTGCTCCTCGCCCCGCAGATCGAGCTGTCCCGGTCCCCGCTCTTCGGCCGGAACAAGGACCAGTCCGGCGAGGACCCGTTCCTGAACTCCGCGATCGCGGTCGCGCAGATCGAGGGTGTGCAGGCCCAGGGCATGCTGGCGCAGGCCAAGCACTACCTGGCCAACAACCAGCAGTTGCACGAGTTCGACCGGGCCGCCCCGGCCAATTCCTACGACTTCCGGGTCGACGACCGCACCTTGCACGAGATCTACCTGCCGGTCTGGGAGTCCGTGGTCAGGGCCGGGGTCTCCTCGGTGATGGCCGCGTACAACCACCTCAACGGAGAGTGGAACTCCGAGCACCGGCCGACCCTGACCGACGTCCTGCGCGGGGAGCTGGGCTTCGAAGGGTTCGTCACCTCCGACTGGGGCGCCACCCACAGCATCTCCGTCGAGGCCGGTCTGGACATGCAGATGCCGAACGGCTCGTTCTTCGGCGACCCGCTCAAGGCCGCCGTCGAGTCCGGCGCCGTTCCGCTGTCCGCGCTGGACACCGCCGTCGGCCGGATCCTGGGCCAGTACGACCGCTTCGGGCTGCTGGACGGCAGCCGCAAGGCCGCTCCGAAGGCGGTCGATGTCGAGGCCGGCGCGCGGGTCGCCCGCGAGGTCGCCACCCAGGGCGCGGTCCTGCTCGCCAACGACGGCGGACTGCCGCTGTCCCGGCGCGCTCTGGACTCGCTCGCGCTGATCGGCCCGACCGCCGGCCAGGTCGCGGTCTCGGTCGGCGGCGAGCGCGCCTACGGTTTCGAGGACCGGCTGGTCTCCCCGCTCAAGGCGCTGGAGAGGACCGCCCGGACCGATGTCGCGTACGCCGTCGGCGTGGACCTGACCGGCACCCCGGTCCCGGCGGCCGTCCTCGCCCCCGACGCGGGGGTCACCGACCGGGTCGTCGATCGCACCGGTGACAAGGCGCTTCCCGTCGGCTCCGCGTACACCTGGAGCGGCACCCTGACGCCGCCCACCACCGGCGAGTACGACCTGAAGATCCAGGGCTGGGGCGGTGCGGTGACGCTGCGCCTGGACGGCACCCAGATCGCCTCCGCGAGTTCGTCGCGCGACAGCTTCGTCCGCAAGTGGACGAGTGTCGTGCCGACCACCGACGGTCTGGACAACGGCATGGCCACCGTCCGTCTCACCGCGGGCCGTGCCCACCAGGTCCAGGTCACCGCGACCGGCTGGGCCGAGACCGTGCACGACCGGGGCCCGGTCCAGGTCCGCCTCGCCTGGGTCACCCCCGAGCAGCGGGCCGCGAACGTCCGGGCCGCCGCCCGCCTCGCCCGCCGCGTCCACACCCCCGTCGTCTTCGCCTTCAACGGCTCCGGCGGCAACACCGGCGGCTCCGGCGACCGCACCACCCTCGCGCTGCCCCAGCGTCAGGACGAGCTGATCGAGGCGGTCGCCGCCGCCAACCCGCGCACCGTCGTCGTCCTCAACGTCGCCGACCCGGTCACCATGCCGTGGCGGGCGAAGGTCGGCACGATCCTGCTGGCCGGGTATGTCGGTCAGGAAGGCGGCTGGTCCACCGCCGATCTGCTGCTCGGCCGCGCCAACCCCGGCGGGAAGCTCACCATGACCTATCCGAAGCGGGAGGCCGACCATCCGGTCCTGGACCCGGCCCACCCCGAGCGCTACTACGGCGTCGACCACACCGTCACGTACAGCGAAGGCATCTTCACCGGCTACCGGCACTTCGACAAGCACCGGGTGGCGCCGCTGTTCCCCTTCGGACACGGCCTGTCCTACACCGAGTTCGGCTACTCGCGGCTCACGGTGGACCGCTGCGGCACCGGTCTGACCGTCTCGTTCACCGTGACCAACCGGGGGCGCCGCGCCGGGGCGGAGGTGGCGCAGGTCTACGCCGGCGCACCCGAGGGCGCACCCGTGGAGATGGCGGTCCGGACACTCGCCGCGTTCCGCCGGATCGAGCTGAAGCCCGGCGAGTCCCGCCGGGTCACCTTGCCGGTGGACGCGCGGCAACTGTCGTACTGGGAGACGGCGGGCAAGCGGTGGGTGCTGCCGAAGGGGCGGCGGCGGGTGTACGTCGGCTCGTCCTCCCGGGACATCCGCCTGACGGGGGCGGCGGCCGGGTAACCGCGAACTGCCGCTGTGCTGCTGCCGCGTGGGCTACTCCGTCAGGCGCCCACGTGGCGGTCGTCCCCGGCCGATCGGTGTTGAGACTTTCTCCGGACATGGACATGGCGCCGGGGACTCGTCCGCGGGTGACGGTGTTGGTGACCAACTCGCCTACCAGTAGCGTTAGTTCTTCTCTCAGGGTGACAGGGCGTCGTTCGCACCTGCTCTCGAACGGCCCTCACTGTGGCCGCCACTCCTCCCGGTACGCCGGGTGCTCGTCGTACGACTGGGCCAGCATCCGCAGGGCGTACGCCAACCCCGGCCGCCGCGCGTCTCCGGTGCTCATACCCTCGTACTTCCGAGCCAGCGCGGCCACCATGTCCAGCATCGGAAGGTGGCTGTCGAGCAGCGCGTCCCCGCCGAAGCGGTGTGCGACATCGGCGTACGTGTGGTTGTCCTCTTCGTTGCGGGCGTGGAGGAATTTGAGAAGGGCGTCGTCCATCGGCCCATCCTCATGGGTCGGTTGACGGCGTTCAACGCCGGTACGCGGCCGTCGCCGTCTCGATGATCACCCACCCCCACAACCCGACCGAACAACACCCCCCGATGATCGGCCCGTTGGGAATTTGACCTTCTTGGAGGCGGAGGCAACCGGGGTGGCTGAAAGGTTGTCTCACAGGGTGCTCACAGGTCGGGTCCAGTCCCAGGGGCGCGTGGGGAAGGCGTCGTATTGGTTCGTGGGGTGGGGTCGAGCTGGGGCTGTTCGGTCCGGGTGGCCAGGACCAGGCCACTCGCAGGCTAGGAACAGACGAGGAATCGATGACCAGTCAGCACAGCCACAAGAATCTGAAGCGCGCGGCACTGGCCGCGGGCGCCGCCCTCACCGTCGTGGCGGCGGTGAGCGCCGCCGCACCGGGCGCGGGAGCCGCCCCGGCGGCCAAACCCGGCCAGCCTCAGCTCAAGCTCGTCGCCGCGTCGAAGTCGGTCGTACTGAACAAGTGGGAAGGGGAACCCGGGGTTTACCTCGACCTCGGCACCTACTTGACCGTCGACAACGCGCCCCTCGAATTCAAGGTGACCCGCAAGTCGTACAAGGACCAGGTCGTCACCCAGCAGATCCTGCGGGACGGCAAGAAGGTCACGACGAAGAACCTCCCAACGGGTCTCGTCAAGGACTTCAAGGGCCTCCCGGACTTCATCGAGACGTCCCTGACGGACGGCTCCGGCAAGGAAGTCGCCAAGAGCAGCGGCACGTTCTGTCCGAACAACGCCTCGGGCAGACTCCGCCCGGACGCCCCGGCGACCTCGCACTACCCGCAGAGCTGCCCCACCAACCCCTTCACCCTGGGCTCGGTCTGGGGTGTGGAGAAGGGCTGGGCCGCCAACACCTCGGCCTTCGACTACGACAAGCCCGTCGTCCTCGCCGCCGGCGAGTACACCGCGAAGATCTCCGTCGCGAAGAAGTACCGCGACATCTTCGGCATCCCGAACGACCAGCAGACCGTGAAGGTGACGGTCCGCGAGCAGAAGGGCGGCGGCGAGGGCCTGCGCTCCCAGCACAGCGCCCACGGCACCACCGACAGCGGCACGGCGGCCCACCACTACGGCCCGCGCGGCGCCGACGCCCCCACCCCGCCCGCCCTCTCCCACGCCCTCGAAGCCCGCGGCCAGGCCCACCACTTGGGCGACGGCAAGGGCCACACGGACGGCTCCCGCATCGCCCCGGCGCTGCGGGCGAACTCCGCCAAGCCGACCGGCAAGGCGGGTGTTCCCGCCAACGTCCCGAAGCCCGACCTGCGTTCACTCCCCGCGTGGGACATCCAGATCACGGACGGCGAGGACGGCGACGCCCCGGGCAAGGACTACCTCGCGTTCAGCGCGAACGTCTGGAACGCCGGTCCGGCCCCCCTCGTCGTCGACGGCTTCCGCAAGCCCGGCGCCGAACTGATGGATTCCTACCAGTACTTCTACGACGCGAACGGCAAGCAGGTCGGCTACACCCCGGCCGGCACGATGGAGTGGGACCCCCGTATCGGCCACGAGCACTGGCACTTCACGGACTTCGCGAGCTACCGGCTGCTGAGCGAGGACCACTCGAAGGTGGTCCGCAGCGGCAAGGAGGCGTTCTGCCTCGCCAACACGGACGCCGTCGACTACACGGTGAAGAACGCCAACTGGCACCCGTACAACACCGACTTGTCCACCGCCTGTGGACAGCAGAACTCGATCTCGGTGCGTGAGGTGCTGGAGGTCGGCTCCGGGGACACCTACACCCAGTACCGTCCGGGCCAGTCCTTCGACGTCACGGGCCTGCCGAACGGCACGTACTACATCGAGGTCAAGGCGAACCCTGCCAACCGCCTCCAGGAGACGGACCTGAAGAACAACGTCTCCCTGCGCAAGGTCGTCCTCGGCGGCAAGGACGGCGCCCGCACGGTCACCGTCCCGCCGGTGGACCTGATCAACGCGCCGTAACAACGGACGAGTTGAGGCGCCGCCGCAAGCGGGGGCGCCTCAGCCTCAACTGCCGTCAGAACGTTGCGGAGTTGTTCGACAGGTCCGGGTCGAACGAAAAGCCCTCACCGAAGGGCGGCCGAGCCGTCACTCTCCCCTGCGCCCCCGGGACGACGCTGTCGACGCGGACCTTGAACGGGAACGCGGCGCTCGCACCGGACTTGATGTACATGTCCGCCCGGCAGGCGTAGCCGTCCGAACGCGGCCGGCACCCGGCGGGCACGCTCACCGCCGTCGTCCCGGCCGGAAGCCTGACGTCGAGGACTGCGACCGGATCGCCGGAGCCGACGTACCCGACCCATCCGGGCCCGTTGTTCGTGAGCCGGACGTCCATCGCGACCGTCTCGCCGACGGCCCCGCCCCCGTACGCACCGGACACCGCGAAGTCCGCCTTGTTCTCGGCGGTGATCTCCCAGGACGCGCCGTTGTCCATGGGCTCCAACTCGGTCTGCCCGCCTGTCGGTTGGACCGAGAAGTCGACGCGGTCGTACAGGGCGTGCGGCGTGGCCGTGATCTTCAGCGGCTGGGGAAGTCCCACCGTCCGACCGGGCTCGACGACGGTGTCGAACGCGCAGGTGTAGTGGACGACGAAGCTGTCGCCGGCGCCTGCGGCCACACACTCCGGGTAGGACGTCGCGAGGTCGAGACCGTGCGTCACCCAGAGCTGGGCGGTGAAACCGTGTGCGGTCTCGTCGCCCTTGTTGGTGACGGTGAACGGTGCGACGACGGTGGTGCCTGGCTGAACTCCCTTGAGTTCGGCGGGATATGGCACGCTCAGGTCAGGCCCGGAGCCGACCGTCACCGTCGTGTCGAACGAGTTGCGAGGCGCGACGAGCTTGCCGTCGGGGCCGCCGGTCGCCTCGGCCTCGTACGTGATCCGGCCGGACGCGCCGATGGCGGCTCCCGCCAACGCCCTTACCTGCAACCCGACTTGAGGCTCGATCTCACCAGAGATCACCGGCACGTCGCCCACCTCGCACACGGCCTTGGCGCCGGTCGGTGTGCAGTTGTGCGGCCACAACACCTCGGCGACACCCGCGAGTCCGGAGGCGTCGACGGTCAACGTGCCGTCGGTGACGGTGAAGTTGTCGTTGTCGTGGTAGAGCACGACCGGGAGCGGCTGTGCCAGCGCCTCGCGGCCGGCCGACACCACGGTCACCGGACGCGCGGACGGCGCGTTGATCCACAACTGGTCGGTCTGCTCGTCCGCTTGGGCCGGTACGGCCGTGAACGCGCTCAGCGCGAGCGACGCGGCGAGCACGGCACGGGCGCCGATCCGTCTGGAACGGCCCGCAGAAACGAAGTTCACTCGATCCCCCTGGTTCGACTGAGGTGCAACAGTCGATCATCGTAAGAGGACAGTGAGATGAACGGGACGCCTGGTAACAGTCGTACTGAAAAATAATTGGTCATTCCCAGGGCAACGAAACCCGATGTCCGGGTCGTCTGTTGTCTGTGGGGCGTCCGTGCCGAGTGGAGGCGGAGTCCCGGACGAGCCTGGGGGAGCGGAGGAACGGCGTGGGGAATCGCAAGGCGGATGTCCGCCTGACGCGGCGCGGGCGGGTGCTGGCGTGGAGCGCCGGCGTCCTGTGCGTCGGAGTACTGGGTGTCGCGGGGGCCGGCACCTGGATCTACCAGCAGTTGAACGGGAACATCACCTCCGCCGACGTCGACGACAAGCTCGGCGCCGACCGGCCCGAGAACCTGAGCCCGGGTTCGAAGAACATCATGATCGTCGGTTCGGACAGCCGCGACGGCGCCAACTCCGGCTACGGCAAGGACCTGACGACGATGCAGTCGGACACGCTGCTCGTCCTGCACATCCCGGCGGACCGCAAGTGGGCGGCCGTCGTGTCGTTCCCGCGCGACTCGTGGGTGCGGATTCCCGTCTGTGACAAGGGAGACGGGACGAAGTCCAAGGAACACCACTTCAAGATCAACGAGGCGTTCGCGCTGGGCGGGACGAGCGGTGAGGTCGCGGGCGCGGCGGCCTGCTCGATAAAGACCGTCGAGGAGAACACCGGTCTGCGCATCGACCACTTCATGTCCATCGACTTCTCCGGCTTCAAGGGCATGGTCGACGCGCTGAACGGCATAGAGGTCTGCCCGAAGACCGCGATCAAGTCCCCCAAGGCCAAGTTGGACCTGCCGGCGGGCTGCCAGACCATCGACGGCGAGACGTCCCTCGGCTACGTCCGCGCCCGCTACAACGTCGGCAACGGCTCCGACATCGGGCGCATCGGCCGTCAGCAGGAGTTCATGGACGCGCTCGCGAAGAAGGCCAAGTCCAAGCTGACGAGCCCGGACGCGATGTACGGCTTCCTCAACTCGGCGACGAAATCGCTGACTGCGGATTCGGGCATGGCCGGCATCAAGCAGCTCTACTCGCTCGCGTCCGAACTGAAGGGCATCCCCAGCGACCGGCTCGCCTTCCTCACGGTCCCCAACTACCCGCGCGAGGCGGACTTTCCGACCGACAAGGCCAACGTCGCCTGGCAATACCCGCAGGCCACCGACCTGTTCACCGCGCTGGCCAAGGACCAGGAGACGACGAAGGACGCGCTTGAGGCGAAGACGAAGAACCTCGTGTACGCGTCGTCCGTGAAGGTCAGGGTGCTCAACGGCACCGGCACCCCCGGACGGGCCGCCGCCGTCGCGCAGAAACTCCGTGAGAGCGGTTTCACCGTCGTCTCCACCGGAAACGCGCCGTCCACCGTCTCCACGACGTCCGTCCAGTACGCCCAGGGCGCCAGCGACACCGGGGCGCGGGCTCTCGTCACCCGGCTCGGCGGGAAGGTGACCGCGGCGTCGTCCGGGCAGGCGTCGGCGGGGGTCGTGAACCTGGTCGTGGGCCCGGACCTGAAGGTCGACGACATCTACTGAGCGGGGCGTATCGAGAAAGACGCGCTCCACGTGCGTACTTGAGGGTGACGGACTCACCTCCACGCAGGAAACAGGTACCGCACATGAGCGCTTCCGCATCGATCGGCGTCACCGGCCTCGGGGTCATGGGCCGTAACCTGGCGCGCAACTTCGCGCGTCACGGTTACACGGTCGCCGTCCACAACCGCAGCGCCGGCCGTACGCGTGCGCTCGTCGAGGAGTTCGGGCACGAGGGCAGCTTCGTCGCCGCGGAGTCGGCCGAGGAGTTCGTGGCGGCGCTGGAGCGTCCGCGTCGGCTGATGCTGATGGTGCAGGCGGGTGAGGCGACGGACGCGGTGATCGAGGAGTTCGCGCCGCTCCTGGAGGCCGGGG
>NZ_JBTYMC010000147.1:0-16547 GCF_054880855.1 Streptomyces sp. S6
CGAGGGCGCGGTCCTGTTCAACGCCCACGCCTCCACCCTGTGGGCCCGCTTCACCACCTACCTGCGCCGCGAGATCGCCGCCGAGCTCGGCATGACCCAGAAGGCCGCCCGCGCGGTCCTGCGGGTCTCCTTCGCCAAGGTCGCCGAGTACCAGCAGCGCGGCCTGGTCCACTTCCACGCCGTCATCCGCCTCGACGGCCCGGACGGCACCATTCAGCCCCCGCCGCCGTACGCCACCGTTGCCGTGCTCTCCGATGCCGTACGAGTCCGTGTCACGGTCGAGTCGGATGCAGTCGGGGAACGCGAACTCGGCTGGGGTGAACAGCTCGACGTACGCGAAATCACGGCCTTCGGCACCGACGCCGAATTCACCGACCATGCGGTTGCGGCCTACGTGGCGAAGTACGCCACCAAGTCCGCCGACGCCTCCGGCGCCCTCGACCGCGCCCTGTACTGCCGCTCCTGCCAGGGACGCGGCGCCACCCTACTGCCCCACGGAACCCCGCTCCCCTGCACCGCCTGCGACGGCACCGGACAGGCCCGGCCCTTGCCCCGGCTCGCCGTCGCACGGCACGTGCGCCAGATGATCCGCACCTGCTGGGAGCTCGGCAGGCTGCCGGAGTTCGCCCACCTGAAGCTCTGGAAGTGGGCGCACATGCTCGGCTTCCGGGGCCACTTTTCCACCAAGTCCCGCAGCTACTCCACCACCCTCGGCGCGCTCCGCGAAACCCGCCGCACCTGGCGCACCGAACAGGCCCGCGCCCACGCCGGCCTGCCCGTCTCCGACTCGGACACCACCCTCGTCGTCGGCCACTGGGCCTACCTCGGCAGCGGCTACAGTCCCGGCGCCTCGCTGCTCGCCGCCGCCGTCTGGCACCGCAAGGAACTGGAACGCCGGTTCATCGCCGAAGGGGGCTGCTGATGACCGCCCACCGGCCCGCAGTGTCCCACGACGGGCCGATCACCCCGGAGGAGTTGCTGACGGTGCCGCAGGTCATGGCCCGCCTCCAGCTCGGCCGCTCCGCCGTCTACGACCTCCTCCGAACCCGACAGCTCGCCTCGATCACCCTCGGCCGCGCCCGCCGCATCCCCGCCCACGAGCTGGCCGACTTCATCCGCACCCGCCTCGACCAGGAAGCCGCCTGATGACCACGCCCCGCGACACCAGCCCCTCCCGCCGTACCCGCGCCAACGGCGACGGAACCGTCTACCAGCGCAAGGACGGCCGCTGGGAAGCCGCCGGATACGTCCTCGCCCCCGGCAACACCCGCCGCCGCGTCCGCGTCTACGGCACCACCCGCAAGGAAGCCCTGGCCAAGCTCACCGAGAAGATCTCCGCCAGCAACCGCGGCCTCCCCGTCCCCTCCGCGCAGGGCAGCGTGGCCGCGTACCTGACGTACTGGCTCAACGGCGTCGCCGTCCACCACCTTCGAGAGAACACCTACACCCGCTACACCGCCTGCGTCCACCGGTACCTCATCCCTGGCCTCGGCAAGAAGAAGCTCACCAAGCTCACCGCCAAGGACGTCCGTACCTGGCTCGACCAGCTCCGCACCACCTGCCAGTGCTGCACGCGCGGCATCGACGCCCGGCGCGACCAGCTCCGCTGCTGCGCCGCCGGCCAGTGCTGCCACAAGCTGCTCTCCCCGCTGACGCTCACCTACATCCACTCCGTACTCAAGTCCGCCCTGGAGCACGCCGTCCGCGAAGAGGAAATCCCACGCAACGTCGCCCGCAACGTCCGCACCGGCACTCCACGGCCCCGACGCTTCGAACCCCTCACCGCCGACGAAGCCCGCCAGCTCCTCGCTGCCACACGCGGCCACCGGTTGCACGCCCTGTTCGAACTCGCCCTCCACACCGGACTCCGCAAGGGCGAACTCCTCGGCCTGCGCTGGGAAGACCTCGACCTCGACGCGGGCACCGCTACTATCCGCCGCACCTTGCAGCGCACCAACACAGGCGGACTCACCACGCTGCCCACCAAGACCCGGGCCTCCGAGCGCCGCATCGCCCTTCCCACCCGCTGCCTCCAGTCGCTGAAGCTCCACCACGAGCGGCAGCAGCGCGAGCGTGAGGCCGCGGGCGCAGCGTGGCAGCACGACGGTTACGTGTTCACCACGGTGCAGGGCGGGCCGGTCGACCCGACCAACCTCAGCCGCGCCTTCACCACACTCCTCCGCAAGGCCGGCCTCCGCCGCATCCGCTTCCACGACCTCCGCCACTCGACCGCCACCCTGCTCCTGGAACAGGGCGTCGAACTCGTCGTCATCAAGGAACTCCTCGGCCACGCCCACATCGGCGTCACCGCCACCGTCTACGCCCAGGGGCCGTTGCGTGATCGCGTTTCGTCCGAAGTGCCGTGCTGGCCCTTCCTTGGAGGGGACGTCCCGGTTCGGGCGGGGGTGGACGCAGTGCAGGCACGGTCTCAGTGATCATGTGAGTGTCGAAGTCCCATGAACACCTGGCGAGTCCGTGCCTGCTCCTGCATCTTCTCCCATGCCCACTCCGCTGGCCCAACTGGGCCGGACTGCCGCGCCGGTCCCGCTGGCGGACGCGGTCGCACTGTCCGGCTTCCTGGACCTGGTGCCCGACCCGCGAGGCGTCCGTGGCCGCCGCTACCGGTTGTCCGCCCTGGTCGCCGCGGCCGCGGCGAGTGTCCTGGCCGGTGCGCGTTCGCTCACCGCAATCACGGAATGGATCAGCGACGTCCCGGCGTGGGCCTGCCGGGTTCTCGGCTTCCCCACCGACCCGCTCTCCGGCACCGTGTCCGTCCCGCACCCCCACACCCTGCGCCGTCTGCTCGTCCAGCTCGACGGCGACGCCCTGGACCGGGCGATCGGCGACTTCCTCACCGCCCGCGCCGCCCCGGCCGGTCCCGGACTGCGGGCGATCGCTGTTGACGGCAAGGCCCTGCGCGGCTCGCACACCCACGTCACCGGGCACATCACCTTGCTCGCCGCGATGGACCACACCGGCAACGTCCTGGCCCAGCGCCAGGTCGCCGACAAGAGCAACGAGATCCCCGCCTTCCGGCCCTTGCTGGACAGCGTCGACCTGACCGGCACGGTCATCACCGCCGACGCGCTGCACACCCAGCACGCCCACGGCACATACCTCCGCGAGCGCGGTGCCCACTACATCGCCCAGGTCAAGGCCAACCATCCTGGTCTCTTCGACAGGGTCCGCCGCCTGCCATGGCGCGAGATCACGCTCGACCACCACGACCGCACACGGGCCCACCACCGCCTGGAGATCCGGCGGCTGAAGACCGCCGTCTTCGCCCACCTCGACTACCCCGACGCCCGCCAGGCCCTGCAAGTCGTGCGCTGGAGGAAGGACTTCACCACCGGCAGGCTCACCATCGAGCGCGTCTACCTGGTCACCAGCCTGCCGCCCGGCGCGGCCACCGGCGCCGAGCTCGCCGACTGGATCAGAGGGCACTGGAAGATCGAAAACCTTCTGCACCACGTCCGCGACCGCACGTTCCGCGAGGACGACTCCAAAATCCATGCCGGCCATCTCCCGCGCATCATGGCCGGCCTGCGCAACCTCGCCATCGGCGTCCACCGCCAGGACGGCCACACCAACATCGCCGCCGCCCTACGCCACACCGCCCGCGACTGGCGAAGGCCCCTGACCGCCCTCGGCATCACCGGATGAAACCGGACAGACGTCGATCATGCAAAGGACCCTGCGTCTACGCCCACGTGAGGCTCCGCCTCCAGCGCGACGCCATCGACACCCTCAGCACCGCCCTCGATGTCTCCCCAGGTACGGTCTCCGTCCGCTGACGTTGCCGTCAAATACTGCCGTCACCCTGCGCAGAAGCCCCGCCGGAACCGGCGGGGCTTCCCGTATGCCATCACGTGCTTGACGGTTGGGGATCGAACTGGTTCAGCTTCGGCTACCGCTCCCAGAGACCCAGTCGACTAGCTTCTCGAACTCTGCCTCCAACCGGCCGACATGCACGTCGGACAAATGTCTCTCGCGGGGGGAAGCGTTGACGTCGTAGTCAATAGCCGACACCTGAACCTCGCCTGATTCCCAGACCGTCAGGTAGAACCCTCTTCCCCCTCTCTCCATGTAGACCCCGAATGATTTCTTTTCCGTGCGCTCCGGAGACTCGAACAACTCAAGCGCGAATCCGGATCCTTCAAGCTTAGGACGCGCCTCATCGACTAGTGCCTTGAGGGCATCAAGCAGGGGTTCTTTCATTTTCTGTCGACAATCCTGAGGTTCTCGAATGAAGGCATCTCCGGCGGCGGAAGTCCACGCTTGGCGTTTAGCTTCGCGTAAATCGGATGCTGAGGCCCGGGTATCTGAGCCCACCCAGGTTCACCGGCAGGCTTCAGGCAAGAGCACGGCACATCGAACTCAACGTAGATCGATCCTGGCGCAGCTTGCTTCCGATAGGCATCAGAGTTGGCGGGATTCGCTACGTAAGTTGAAGTACCGCCACTTCCCGCCTGCACCTTTCCGGTGTCGCGCATCGCTTGATACTCATCTTCCGACATCCATCGACCCACGGTGCAGTTGCTGTTGTGAACGAGTACCGGCGTCTTGCCCGCCAGCACATAGTACGTGTGCAGGTCGTTGACGGTGAGGTTGTATGTCCGGGTCTGCTTGGTGAACCCCCTGTTCCCGGCGACGATGACGGTGGAGCCGTCGTCCGTGCGCAGGGTCATCCCCGGCTTGAGCTCTCCTGCCGGCACCCAGTCACCCTCGGAAGGAGACCAGAAGGGGTGCTCATGGGTGGCGGTGAGGTGTTCGATGCCGTCCGGAGTGGCTATGGAGAGTTCGTTGAAGTACTTATCGCCTTCGGTACGGATGAGGCGGGTGACTTCACGGGGGCCGGTTTCACCAGTTTTCGGGTCGGTCGCCAGGACCTTGTCGCCGAGTTCTACTTCCTCGATGTCCTTGGTCTTGCCGTCGGCCATGAGGACGTCGGTTCCGGCGAGGAAGCACTTGCACCCCATCCCTGCCATCCCGCTACGGCCAATCGCCCCGCCCCGCCCCAGACTGAGGGCTCCGACGAAATCGTTTCCCACCTCTATCGAACTTTCCCAAATTCGAGCATCCTCCTCACATTTATCCGTGTGGGAAAAACAGTAAGTGGCGGCAATCTCCTTCGCCCCTACCACGTCATGCGAATTTTTGAGGAAATACGCATACGCATTAGCGCAAGCGAGGCGGCCGAAGCAAACGGTTTCGGGAGTTCCAAATATGTTGGTCTGGGGATACCAGTAACCACCTTGAGTGGCCTGAAGCTTATTGCTCCCGAAAAGGTAGTACTGCGATGACGCCTTGCGAGCATCGTTGGTTGATGGAGTTGTCGCCGCAACCCAGTCACCGTGAGTACCACTGCCCGTCCCATTAGCCGTGTTCCCTGAGCCGCATTTCCAGTAGCAGCCATCAGAACCGGTTCCGCCGGGCGGGATGCCCGGGGTCGGGCTCCGTGGGCCGCTGGGGCCTCCGTCGGTGCGGGGTTCGTGGTGGCCGGTGCCGTCGTCGAGCCACAGGCCGGTGGGGTCGCTGAAGGTGACGGGGTTGTTGGCGGCGTAGCTGTAGCCGTTGAGGGTCTGGGGGTTGGCGGGGTCGAGGACGGGGTCGAGGCTGAGGAACTGGCCGATGGCGGGGTCGTATTGGCGGGCGCCGATGTGGGTGAGGCCGGTGGTGGTGTCGCGGGTGTTGCCGAGGAAGCCCTTGTCGTTGGGCCAGGGCCCGAAGACGGGGGTGCCGCGGTCGGCGCCGAAGGGGTTGGTGTAGCGCTTGGTGAAGGTCTGGGCGGTGTCGGGGTTGAGGACGAGGGAGGAGGTGCCGTGGTGGTCACCGGTGAGGTAGGTGAGTTTGTCGGTGCCGGACTCGTTCGAGCGCAGGGCGGCTGTCACCGAGCCCGCGGAGTAGGTGCGCTGTGCCCAGACGGTGCCGTTGGCGCGGAGGTGGAGTTCGGTGGCGCCGGCGTAGAGGACGCGTTCGCCGTTCTGGGTGGCGCGGATGAGGAGGGTGTTGTCGGCGGTGTAGAGGTAGTCGGTCGAGAGGCTGTTCTCGGTGAGTTTGTTGAGCTTGCCCTCGGGAGACCAGGTCAGAGTCTGGGCTGCGCTCTTCCCCGGCCGTTGCACCGTGTTGCCGGTCGCGTCGTACGCGTACGTCTTCTGCGGGGTGGCGCAGTCGGTGCCCGTCGTGGTGCCGGTGAGGGTGTGGGGCTGGGCCGTCTTCGTGTAGCAGTAGGTGGTCTTCGCGTCGCCGGTGCTCTTGTGGACGGTCTCGCTGGTGCGCTGGCCGGCCGTGTTGTAGGCGTAGCTCGACCAGTAGGGGGCCGGGCCCGACAGGTTGGCCGCACTGCGGTTGTCCGTGCAGTTCTGTGAGGTCGGGGTCCAGGCTTCGGTGAGGCGCTGGTGGCCGTCGTAGGCGAAGCACTGGGTGTCGGCGGTGCTGGAGCCGCCCAGGAGGGTCGGGTCGCTGATCTTGGTGACGTTGCCGGTCTGGTCGTAGGTGTAGTTGAGGTCCTGCAGCATGTACGGGTGGGTCTGGTCCGTGACGTTGCTGCGGGTCAGGCGGCCGGTGCCCTCCTCGTAGACGTTGGTGACGTAGGAGTTCTTCAGGTCCGGGGCACCGGTGCCCAGGGTCAGTTGCTGGGGCTGGGCCGTCGCCGAGTAGGAGACGTCCCGGAGGTAGCCGGTGGCGCCGCCGATGGATTTGACGTTGCCCAGGCCGTCGTAGCCGTAGCCGATGATCTCGGACGGCAGGCCACCGAGGGCGGGTTCCCTGGTCTGCTGGAGGGTGCCGTCGAGGTTGTAGTACGACTCGAAGGTGAGTTTGGCGGGCTGCTTCGCCGTCACGAACGGGTCGGTGGCCGGGAGTTGGAGGTCCGTGCTGGTGGCGCGGCCGAGGGTGTCGTACGCGGTGACCGTCTGGGTGTACGCGGTGCCCGTCTTGCCGCCCGCGTAGCGGGTGGAGGAGGTGGGCGAGCCCTTCAGGAGGGTGTCGTAGGTGTAGGCGGTGAGCTGGTTGGCGTCGGTCTTGGTGTTCTTCCAGGTGCCGGTGACGCGGCCCAGTTCGTCGTAGCCCGTGAGGGTCGACGTGTTCGTGGAGTCCGTCGATTTCACGGGGCGGTCGAGGGCGTCGAACTCGGCCGTCGACGTGCCCTTGTCCGGGTCGGAGACCTTGGCCTGGCGGCCGAACAGGTCGTAGGTGTACGTCCAGGCCGTGCTGTCGGGGCCGGTGAACGTCTTCTGCTTGCCGTCGAGTTCGTAGGCCGTCTTCGTCGTGGTGTACGAGGCTCCCGGGCTCGTTCCGTACGCCGCGTCGGCCGGGCTGGTACCGGTGTAGGTACGGGTCTCCGTCGCCTGGCCGCGTACGTCGGTGATCACGCGCTTCGCGGAACCGCCGTCGAGTGCGGTCGTGGCGACCGAGTCACCGGTGTAACTCGTCGCCGTGGACCACTTCTTGACGCCGAAGACGTACAGGCTGCTGGTGGTGGGACGGCCCGCGCCGTCGAACACGGTCTGTGTCTGGACGGGTGAACCGCCGTACTCGACGCGCTTGTAGACGCCGTCAGGTGTGGCGGCGGATTCGAAGGCTTCGGCGTACGACTCGTAGGCGAGGCCGCGCGTGTCGTAGCGCGTGTCGGTCAGCATCCGGCCGCCCTGCGGGGTCGGCGACTGGGTCTGGAGAGGGCGCAGGAGGGCGTCGTAGAGGGTGTAGCCGGTGTTGTAGGTGTCGCCGTCCCGCTTCAGGGTCGAGGTGGAGACCCAGGAGGGGGTGCCGGTGTTGAGTTTGTAGTCGAACTTGTAGCTCGGGACCTGGCTGCTGCTGGCCCGGTTGGGCAGCCACACCTGGGTGAGGCGGCCGAGGGCGTCGTACGTGCTCTCCGTCTTCTTGGAGTTGGGGTCGTACACGCGCAGGGCGAGTCCGCGGCGCGGGTCGAGGAAGCTGGTCGTCTTGTACTGCTTCGCGTCGGCCGTGATCGTCCGGGTCAGCGGGCCCGCGTCGGCGGGGGTGTAGGCGATGGTGCTGGCCGGGTTCGCGGACGCGTCGCTGACCGTGACGGGACGGCCCAGGGTGTCGTACGTGGTGGCGGAGAGTTTCTGCCAGCCGGAGGGGGCGCGGTCACCCGTGGCGGCGTAGCCGGTGGCGCGGCCGGTCCAGGTCGGCAGGCCCTTCGTGGGCGTCTGGTTGGCGGACCAGGTGGTCGCGTTCGCCGTGTCGTAGACGGTGGCGACGTCGGACAGGACGTCACCGCGCGCGGGAGCGGTCGGGCTCATGGACGCGGGGAGATTGAGCTTCGTCTCGGCCGTGGCGCAGGAACTGCCCACCGTGCGGGCCCGGGAGACGAGGGACGTGAAGTCCCCGCCGCGCGCGTACCAGGTGCGGGAGCAGGTCTCGTCGTTGTCCTTGGCCGCGTCGCCGGAGTCCTCGACGGTGACCGGCATGCCGTAGCTGTCGAACGTCGTGGCTGTCCGGTGCGTCCGCCAGGTCTGGGGAACCGTCAAGTAGGTGTAGGAGTACGTTTTTTCGGTACGGATATATCGGGCGACGTGGGGTGCCGCGTCGGGGGCGGTCTGGGTGGCGGTCTGCTTCGACCACGGGTCGTTCGCCGCTGCCGAGACAGCGGTGCTGCCGTCGTAGGTGACCTGCTGGCGCAGCTGGCCGGCGAATTCGTTCGTGTCGGGGAACGACGCTATGCCCAGGGCCGGGGCCGGCAGCGGTGCGAGGGAGACGGACCTGGTGGTGCCGTCCTTCTTCTTGTCTCCGTCCATGCCCTGGAAGTAGAGGGACACGGTGCGCGAGCGGGTGACGCTGGTCGCGCCGCTCCAGGCGGTCACCTGGCGGTAGCCGCGCCAGTCCGACCAGGTCCGCTCGTCCTTCGGGGTGAACGGGTCGTCGCTGTGGTGCCAGGCGGCGCCGCTGTAGGAGTAGGCGTGCTCGACGGCCTCGTTGTTCGCGGCCGGGTCGGAGACGGTCACGGCCAGGACCCGGTACTTGTGGAACCAGTCGATCGAAGCGTTCTCGGCGCCGTTGATGTGCCAGAACTGGGGATAGCAGGAGCGGGTGTTGGTGTCCGGGGCGGCGTTCAGGACCTCGCTGCGGACGCACTCCTGGCCCGAGAGGGTGACGCGGGTGATCGCGCCGGTCTCCGAGGTGATGGTGGAGATGCGCGGCCGGAACAGCGGGAGGATGTGCTCGTCATGGCCGGCGACCCGGTTGGGCAGCATTCCGTACGTGAAGCTGATCGGAGTGAGCCCGATCTCCGTGTCGCCCGCCTTGCCGGTCCGCTTGAGGGACATCAGGGAGAGGATCCGGTCGGAGGGGTCTGCCAGGTTACCGGCCTGCAAATACTGCCCGGCGAAGTCCCAGGAGTCCACGGCGTCGTAGCCGGCCGAGGCGGCGTTGTACGAGAACGTGTTGATGCCGGTGAGGCGCTTGCGGGAGAAGAACGCGGGCCCGGCCGAGTTGCACTCGTCGTCGTCCTTCGAGCAGATCGCGTCGAAGGGGACGTCCGGCCAGCTGTCGGCGGTGTCCTTGGTCAGGCTGGAGCAGTCCTTGTCGGTGCAGCGTTCGGCGTAGTCGAAGGTGACCTTGGCGTCGGCCTTGTCGGTGAACAGCGCGCCGGCGCGCAGGCCGTACTCGATGCGGTTGAGGTGACCGCCGCGGGTGTAGAAGGAGCTGGCCTTCGTCGACTTGTTCTTCTTGTAGTAGTTCGACTCCTTCGTGTACCAGTACGTGGCCGCGTTGCCCCGGGGGTCCTCGACGTAGTCGAGGTTCCAGCGCCAGCCCTGCACCAGCGCACGGTCCGCGAAGGCGCTCCCCTTGTCGTAGCCGGGCTCCTTCTCGTCGTCGCCGAACACCGCGACGGTGGCGACCGAGTTGGTGCGTTCGGTGTCGGCGCCGGACAGCTTGTTGAGGCCGAACTCGTAGGTGGTGCCGTCGCCGGTGACGACGGTCCAGTGCTCGCCGTCGCTGTCGCCGTTGTCCGCGCCGAGGGTGCGCGTCACCTTGGAGGCGTCGTCGTTCTCCATGCGCCAGACGCTGGTCTTGTCGTCGTCGGAGACCTTGACCAGTCGGCTGGACTTGCCGTTCAGGACCAGGCGGGCGTTGTCGTACTTCCAGCACAGGTCGTGGACGTCGTCGTGGCCGTCCTTGTCGCAGGAGCCGTAGGTGCGCTCGATGTAGGACTCGGTGAGGTTGAAGCCCTCACCGACCGAGGTGCCCTGGTTGTTGGTGGTCGAGGTACGGCCGTCCACACTGCCGGAGTCGTACGACAGCGCCAGCGGCGGCACCGGACCCGCGGCGGCGGGCGGGAGGGTGAAGTCGTACGACCAGGTGAACGATCCCGAGTTGCCGCCGGCCTGCCAGGACGAGGACTCCGACAGAGGGGTCGCGGAGTAGTCGCCGCCGCCCTTGGGGGACGCGCCGGAACCGGCCGCGGCGGCGGTGACCGCGAGGACGGTGGCCGTCGCGGCGGCGCCCGCCAACTGTGTGGACGTCCCGCCCGGGGTGGCGGCGAGGCGTACCTTCGCCGAGACCGTCCGGTCGGCGGTGTCGTTGTCGGACGGGAGCGGGGTCTGGGTACGGCACTGGGGCTTCTGCGGCGTCGTCAGCACACAGGCCGGCAACTGCACCATGTGCAGGCGCTGCGACCAGTTGCCGCCGAACGCCGAGGCGAAGTCGCCGTAGGCCACGCCGACTTCGGTGTTCGCGGCGGTGTCGGACTCGGCGGTCAGCAGGACGCCGATGATCCCCGCGTCACGAGCTGCCTTCTGGTCGAGGACCGTGACGCGGGCCTTGCCGTCCGTCGAGGGCGCCAGGGTGACCGGGAGTCCGCTCGGTTCGGCGCTCGTCTCCTTGCCCCGGGTGAGGGTGAGAGTCGCCTCGCCCTTTCCGGGCCAGGTGGTCTTCCGCTCCGCACGGGCTCGCTCGGCCTGCGCCTCGTTGGCCTTCGTGTCCTCGGCGACCTTGCGGCGGGCCTCCTTCGCACCGGGGCCGTCGAAGTCCTTGAACTTGCCCTGCCTGGTCTTGGACACGTCCGGGCGCCCCAGACCCTGCGGACCGGCCGCCTGCGCGACCTGCGCGATACCCAGTGGCATGACGAGCGCCAGTGCCAGCGACTGCCCGAGCAGCCTGCCGGTGCGGCGTCTTCCCCCGCCCCGTTTTCTTGAAGTGCCTACGCCAAAGCCCATTGTCCCTGTCCCCACCCAGTTGTCCTGAAAAAGCCGTCGATGCGGTCGTGTGTCTACGGCACTCCGCCGGTGGGGACAGCCTCGGCAGTCAGCTGTCCCCACCGGCCTGCGGTCAGTCGCCCACGGTCTCTTCGATCTGCTTGAAGCCGCCCATCGCCCCGGCCCACAGCCGGACCTCGGCGATGTGACCGGGCACGTAGTGCTGCCACTTACCGCCCGTGAACCCCTTGCCGACCGCGAAGTCACCGGAGCCGACCTGGGCGGTGAACTCCTTGGCATCGTCGTTCTGGACAGCGCCGAGGTAGAGACTGATCGTGCCGTCGGAGGCGTTGTGGACGCCGGTCAGCCGGACCCTGCTGTCCAGGGCGGCGCTCTCCGTGGAGTCGACCGTGGTGAACGTCTTGCCGTCCGCACTGAGACGGCCAAAGCGCCAGAAGCCGACGGGGACGGTCTTCTCCGCCGCCGCTTCCTCGTTCCACACGGTTTCCTTGCCGGTCACCTCGTACCAGAAGCCCCAGGACGATCCGTCCGCGGTGCGCTGTCCGAACACCTGGCCCTTGTAGCCGACGCCCTTCTTCAGAAGTTCGTCGCCGTCGAGCGCGACGAGGGTCGTGGCCGTGAACGATCCGGAGTCGTCGACCACCGGACCCGGCGTCGTCGCCGCCGACTCGGGGCTGCCCAGCACGATGGACTCGCCCTCCAGCTTCGCGCCGCCACTCAGCGTCAACGGCCTGCCGTAGCCCGACGTCGTGTCCGCGACGGTCGTGCCACTTCCCCGGGCCGCCGACCAGTCCGCCACCAGTTCGGCCCCGTTGAAATCCTCGCTGATCTTCAGCAGCGCCTCGTCCGCGATCTGCTCGTCCGTCAGCGCCGACTGCCAGGTCGCGACCTCGTCGACGGAACCGGGGAAGTAGTCGGTGTAGGTCTCACGCCACAGCGCCCGACCGACCTGCAGCGGCCCGGTCGCGGCCCAGGACGGCGCCACCGGATCGCTGCCCTGCAGCTTGCCGTTGACATACAGCCTGATCTCCTTGGCCGTCGCGTCGTACACCATCGCCAGGTGGGTCCACGCCCCGGCGACCGCCGGCTGCTTGGCCACCACCGTCTGCTGGCTGATGTTGCCGTTCGCGTCGTCGGTCGGTGACGTGCGGACCGTCCAGGTGCCCGCCGCGCTCTGGTAGGAGAGGTAGAAGCCGCTGTAGTAGGTGCCTTGCTGCGCGAGCACGGTCTTGTTGCCGACGGGCAGACCGTTCAGCCGCGCCCAGGCCGACACCGTGTACGAAGCCCGCGTGTCGACGACCGGAGCAGTGGTCGCCGCATAGCCTGCGGAGCCGTCCAGGGACAGCCCCTTGTCGGTGACCGGGGTATTCAGCACGGCACCCGTCGCGTCACGCGTCAGAGTCCCGCGCCGACCCCGGTCGTCCCGTACCGCACCACCACCGAGCACCGCGTTCTGGGCACCGCCGTCCACAGTGACCGTGTCCACCGCGACGCCGCTGGCCTCACCGAAGTTCCAACGCCCCGTCCGCTGGTCGTCGTTGCTGACCAGGAAGTCGACCTGGTTGGTCGCACCGGTACGCCCGCTGCCCACGTTGTCCTTGGCCCGCACCTGGAAGGTGAACGTCCCCGAACGCTTCGGCACCAGGCTCACCTTGGCCGTCGAGCCACTCGCCGTGGACCACGTGCTCGCAGTGGAGAGCTTGTACTCGTAGGAGGCCACCTTCGAGTCTTCCTTCTCGTTCGGCGCCAGCGTGAACGTCACCGCCTGGTCCGGACGGCCGTTCGCCACGCAGGAGTTGGGGAGGCACTCGGTGTAGGGGGCGCCGATCGCGATCCGCGGAGGCTTCGGCGCCGTCGTGTCGACCTTGAAATAGCAGTACGCAGTCGTCTCGGGGCTCATCAGGTAGCTGGCGCCGTTGTTGTAGTACGACCAGGTCCAGGCGTGGTAGCGGTACAGGGTGCCGTCGGTCAGCTTCGACCACTTCAGCGCGACGGTGGCGTTGTCGGCCGCGTATCCCGTCGAGGGACGCAGCGAACCGTTGCCCGCCGTCGTGTCCGACCAGGTGCCGTTGCTGTTCTGGTGGTCCAGGTCGAAGAAGATCCGCAGCTGCGCGTCCTTCTCGCCTCCCGGCTTGGTCTGCGCCGCGGCCCGCAGCAACGGCTCGGGGTCGGAGACGACCGCCGGCTTCTTGCTGTCCTTCTCGCACGCCGTGCCCGAACCCGTGGCCAGGCCCACGCCCGTCGGCCTGTCCGGGAGCCCCACGAAGTCGACGGCGAGCGTCGCGTCGTTCTTGAACCGCTTCCACGCCGACGGGTCCGACTCGTCGTGCGCCCGGATCTCCAGCGTCAGCCGGGAGAACTTCCCCGCCGCGAAGTCCGCGACCGTGGGCGTCAGGTTCTGCCACGACTTCTTCGGGTCGTCGTTGAACTGGATCTGCGCGTTGGGGGAATCCGGGTCGCACAGGGACCCGCGTCCGGCGGACACGTTCGCGTCCACCATCCAGTCCCGCTCCTTGGGACGCGTCCCCCAGGTCGTGGCGGAGGAGATGTTGTCGGTGCGGACCAGGTCCACCACACGCGGGGAGCACTGGAACGCCCACGGCTCGGTGATCCGGAACGTGGCGTCCAGGACCTTCTTGCCCTTCAGGCTGTCCGGAGCGAACTCGAAGTACAGCTTCTGCACATACCCCGGGCCGCAGTAATACCCGCTCCAGACACCGCACTTGCCGGCACCCTTGCCCTGTCCGTCGTCCCCGTTGTCCCACCCGTACGACTCATAGCCGTCGCTGCGCAGGAGCGTGCGCTCCGACTCACCCCAGGAGACGACCGGGTCGATGAAAATGGGGAACGCGGACTTCTTGGTCCCGGTCAGCATGCCGGCGTCCGGGACGACCGACAGCGAGTCCTCGGCGACCTCCACATTCATGCGGGCCACCGTGTCACCCTGACCGGGCGCGCGGCCCGAACCCGACGGCGCCTTCTCCGAGGGGTCGGACGGGTCACCAGTGCCGGACGCGGCCGACCGCACCGCCATGAACTGGGTCTGCGTTCCCGACGCGGAACCGGCCGAGTCCCACATCCGGGCGGGCGGCGACCTGAACACCGTACGGCCACTGTCGTCGACCGCCATGAGGTTGCCGGACACGCCCTCATGAACGTCCAGGCCCTCGGACTTCATGCCGAACGTGAGCTTCCTGACCGCATCGCTCGCCGCCGCCTCGGGTGTCTTGACCACGAACACCGGCTGGAAACTCTCGGGAGTGACCGTCACCTTCAGGTCGACGCCCGACAGCACATCGGCGTACACAGCGCTCGCGCCGTCCAGCCGAGGAGCCGGAAGCGCACCCGGCCACCGCAGCTCCAGCGACCTGCCCTCGTCCTCGATCCGGGCCAGCGCGGCCTTGTCGCCCCCGGCCGAGAGCGCCATCCGCACGGCAGCCGCCTTCGGCGCCACCGAACCGTCGGCGCGCTTCTCCAGCGTCGCGTCCGGCGCCGTCCAGCCCCCACCGGACTTCGCCACACGCACCGGTACGGCCGACTCCTCCAACGTGAAGGTGTACCCGTCGGGGTTGGCGAAAACCGTCGTCCGCTCGGTCCGCTCGCCCAGCACCTCCACACGCCGGCCCGACTCCTGGGCCTCCGCCAGCGCCGCCTGCCCTTCGCTCGACGCGGCCTGACCGTCCGTCGCGGACGCGGATGCCTGTGGCACGGGGAACACTGCCACGGTCAGGGCCATGCCAACAGCGAGCGCAGCACCCACCCCTGTTCGCCGCCTACGTCTCAGACGCCCGGCCGTGCTCCTGCTTCCCCACCCGAACTGCATGAAACGCCGCCCCCAGGATCAACAAGATTCACAAAAAGTAAGCACATTCAAACCACACCCTTACCTTCCGTCAAGGAATATTTACCGTCCGCAAAGCCGGCCGGCCGCCGAGCCCGAGGAGCACAGCACGGCAATGTCGCGCAGGACAAGATGGCGGCGAAACTCCTTGGGCACCCCTCGGGCCTTGTCCCCGAGGGGTGGACAACTGTTCGTGTCGTTATGCGGCGAGTGTCAGGGTAGCTGACTGTTGTTCGTAGACGTTCGGTGCCTGTTGTCCGTTCGCCGAGTGCCGTCGGCGGGTGTTGTAGCGCGTGGTCCAGCGGAAGACGGCCAGGCGGCAGGCGTGGGCCCCGTCGAAGCGGCGGGCGCCGCGGAGCGTCTCGCGTTTGAGGGCTGCATTGAAGCTTTCGGCGAGCGCGTTGTCCGCGCTCGTGCCGACCGCGCCCATGGACTGTCGCACCCCCAACTCGGCGCAGGCTTCGGCGAATTCGCGGGAGGTGTACTGGGCTCCGTGGTCGCTGTGGAAGACGGCTTTGGCCAGGCTGCCGCGGGTCGCCGCGGCGGCCCGGAGTGCGTCGGTGACCAGTGAGGTGCGCATGTGGTCGGCGACCGACCAGCCGACCAGGCGGCGCGAGAAGCAGTCGATCACCGTTGCCAGGTACAGGAACTCGCCGTCGCCCACCGGCAGGTAGGTGATGTCCCCGACGTATTTCGCGTTCGGGGCGCTCGCGGTGAAGTCGCGCCGCAGCAGGTCCGCCACCTTGGTGGCGGACGGTTCGGGCACGGTGGTGACCTGCCGCTTGCGCAGCCTCAGCCCGGCGATGCCGAACTTGCGCATGACCCGTCCGACGCGCTTGTGGTTCACCGGCTCGCCGTCGTCGCGCAGCTCGGCGGTGATCCGGGGGCGGCCGTAGGTGCCGTCCCACTCGGCGCGCACGGCCCTGATCCGCCCGGCGAGCGCGGCGTCGGCCTGCTCGCGCTCGACGCGGGCCGCGCGGCCGGCCCGCCATTTGTAGAAGCTGGAGCGGGCGACCTCCAGCACCTGGCACAACCGCTTCACGCTCCAGGCGTGGTGGTGGTCCTCGACGAACTGGAAGCGGCTGGTCACCAGGTCGTCTCTTGTGCGAAAAACTTCGTGGCCCTGCGCAGGATGTCACGCTCGGTGGCCAGTTTCTGCATCTCCTTGCGTACCGTCGCCAGCTCGCGGCGCAGGGCCTCGTTCTCGGCCTGGAGCTTTTCGGCCGTCGACGGGGAATCCACCGTGTTTCTCTCCGTGTTCGTACTCGTCGTGCTGCCCCCGCCGCGGCGGGCCCGTTCGGCCTGTACCCAGTTGCGCAGCGTCTCCCGGCTGATGCCCAGGTCCTTGCCGATGCCCTCGAAGGTGTGGCTCGGGTCCGACAGGTACAGCGCGACGGCGTCCGCCTTGAACTCGGGCGAGTAGACCTTCATCACCATAAAAGATGCCTCCTACCCGGCCCCTCCCGGGGCCGGCTCAGAGGTGTCCACCACCCGGGGACAAGTCCCCTCCAACCTCATCGAAC
>NZ_JBTYMC010000148.1:0-16168 GCF_054880855.1 Streptomyces sp. S6
GTCCGTCTGCTCGCCGCCCTGCCCCTGCGCGGCGCCGCGCTCGCCGACGAGATCACCGCCCTCCACCACCGGGGCGACGCCGCCGAACAGCGCGCCGTCCTCATGTCGTTGGCCCACCTGGAGGACACCGACCCCACCTTCGCCGACCTCGGACTCCCCCTGGTCCTCGAAGCGCTGCGCGCCAACGACACCACCCTCGTCGAGGCGGCCGTCGGCCCGTACGCCGCCCGGCACCTCGACGCCGACGGCTACCGGCACGCCGTCCTCAAGTGCGTGTTCACCGAGATCCCACTGGACCGCGTCGCCGGCCTCACCGACCGCGCCGACCATGAACTCGCCCGTATGCTCTGCGACTTCGCCCACGAACGGGTCGCCGCCGGACGCGACGTCCCCGCCGACATCTGGCCCGTCGTCCGCGCCCACCCCGGCACGCTGGAAGCCTCCGGGCTGCCCGCCGAAGCCGAATCGCCCGACCCCCACCGCCGCGCCGCGGCCGAACGGGCCCTCAACGCCCTGGCAGGAGTCTCCTGATGCGCATCTTCGACCCGCACATCCACATGACCTCCCGCACGACGGACGACTACGAGGCGATGTACGCCGCCGGGGTGCGGGCCCTGGTGGAGCCCGCGTTCTGGCTGGGCCAGCCGCGTACGTCGCCGGAGAGTTTCTACGACTACTTCGACGCGCTGCTGGGCTGGGAGCCGTACCGGGCCGCGCAGTTCGGCATCCGGCACTTCTGCACGATCGCCCTGAACCCGAAGGAGGCCAACGACCCGCGCTGCCTCCCCGTGCTGGACGAACTCGACCGCTACCTCGCGAAGGACAGGGTTGTCGCGGTCGGTGAGATCGGGTACGACTCGATGACTCCGGCGGAGGACGAGGCACTCGCCCGCCAGCTCCAACTCGCCCGGGAACACGGCCTCCCGGCCCTCGTGCACACCCCGCACCGCGACAAGGCGACCGGCACGCGGCGCACCCTCGACGTCGTCCGCGAGTCCGGGATCGCGCCCGAACTCGTCGTCCTGGACCACCTGAACGAGCTGACCGTCGGCATGGTCCTCGACAGTGGCTGCTGGGCCGGGTTCTCGGTCTATCCGAGGACGAAGATGAGCGAGGACCGCATGGTCGAGATCCTCAAACAGCACGGCACCGACCGGGTTCTCGTCAACTCGGCGGCGGACTGGGGCCGTTCGGACCCGCTCAAGACGCGCAAGACGGCCGACGCGATGCTGGCCGCCGGGTTCGACGACGACGCCGTGGACCGGGTGATGTGGCGCAACCCCGTCGCGTTCTACGGCCAGAGCGGCCGACTCGAACTCGACGAGATCAAACCCGACGACACCGCACTCCACGAAGGCAACTCCATCAAACGCGGCGGAGAGTGAACTCCCGTCCGTGCACGACGAACTCACCGTCGGACTGGGCCCGTTGATCGCGCACTTCGAGCAGGCGGGGTACGGTCCCTCTCGACCCCTCCGGCATTCGGGTCAGCCACGGACGCCTCCCCACCCGGCCCGAAAAGAACGGGTGAGAGCGGCGTCGGAGTTGGTAGAAACGCCCCATGACCACCATCACCTTCGTCCAGGGCGACATCACCGCCCAGTCCGTCGACGCCATCGTCAACGCGGCGAACTCCTCGCTGCTCGGCGGCGGTGGCGTGGACGGCGCCATCCATCGCAAGGGCGGCCCGGCGATCCTGGAGGACTGCCGCAAGCTGCGCGCCTCCCACTACGGGAAGGGCCTGCCCACCGGCCGGGCAGTCGCCACAACTGCCGGTGATCTGCACGCCCGTTGGGTGATCCATACCGTCGGCCCCGTCCACAGCGCCACCGACGACCGCTCCGCCCTCCTCGCCTCCTGCTACCGCGAGTCCCTCAGGGTCGCCGACGAACTCGGCGCCCGCACGGTCGCGTTCCCCGCGATCTCCGCCGGCGTCTACGGCTGGCCGATGGACGACGCCGCCCGGATCGCGGTGCGGACGGTGCGGGAGACGCCGACGCGGGTCGAGGAGGTGCGGTTCGTGCTCTTCGACGAGGCGGCGTACGGCACGTTCACGGCGTACGCGGCTGTCTGATCGTCGTACCCGGATCGCCCTGGTTCATCCGGTCGGGTGACTCTCGGTGCCGGAACGTTTCTTCCGGAATGGGAGAAACGTTCAGCTGTTAGCTTCGGCGCGTTGTCCGTCAAGATCGTCCGAGGAAGCGTGCCGGTGCAATCACCAATCTGGACCGATGAGTTGGGCGTCGAGGAGCGGGTCGACCTCGTCGCGCGGACCGCCGAGGAGATCGCCGTCCGCATCGGCCGCTTCACCCACCCCGCCACCCGGCTGCTGCTGAGCGCCGACGGCCTCACGACGACCCTGCTGCGGGCCTGGACCCGTGCCGACGTGACCGTTCTGCGGGCCGCGCAGCGCCGGGTCCCGGCCGCCGAAACGCCTTGGGGTGCGGGGGAGTTGCTCGGTGCCGAGGGCGGCGAGACCGTCGTGCGGCACTCCGTGCTCGGCGGGCCGGACGGGAGCGATCTGTCGCGGAACGTGGTGGTGGCCCGGCCGGAGCTGTGCCCGTCGGCGGAGCTGTGCCTCGCCGACACCTCGGCGCCGCTCGGGCCCATGCTGCAACGGGCGGGAACCGGTTTCCGGCGTTCTCTGCTGGACGCGGGGCGGCGGCCCTGGGGGCCGTGCGGGGAGCCGGCCGCGTACAAGGCGTACCTCCTGTGGCACGGGGAGCGGCCGTTCGCCGCGATCCGCGAACTCTTCAACCCGGCGATCGTCCCGGCGGCCGTGCGATGAGCGCGGGCCGGGTCGCGGTGGTCGGCGCCGGACCCGCCGGGCTCGTCCTCGCCGCGCTGCTGCACCGCGCCGGGATCGAGGTCGAGGTGTGGGAGCGCGGCAGCCGGGAGTACGTCGAACAGCGGGCCCGCGCGGGGCTGTTGGAGCATCGCGTCGTCGATCTGCTGGCCGGACACGGTCTCGCCGAGCGGCTGTTGAAGGAGGGGGAGCGGCACGGCTGGTGCGACTTCCTGTGCCTCGGTGAGCGGACCCGTGTCGACTACGGGAAGCAGTCCGGGGGGTACCGGCACTGGGTGTATCCGCAGCAGTTCCTCGTCCGTGACCTCCTGGCCCTGCTGGACAGGGCGGGCTGCCCGGTCCATTTCGACGCCCCGGTACGGGAGTTGGACGGGACGGTGCTGCGCCTCGAACGGGGCGTCGTGCGTGCCGAGTTCGTCGTCGGATGCGACGGCGCGCGGGGTGTCGTCGCCGCTGGACTCCCCGACTCCCCTGCCCTGGAACGGCGTTACCCGTACGACTGGCTGACTGTCCTCGCCGACATGAGCCACCCCGTCGAGGGCGTCCTCTACGCCGTTCACGAGGCCGGGTTCGCGGGCATGATGCCGCGTGCCGGGAACCTCGCCCGGCTCTACCTCCAGGTCCCCGCCGAGCACACCCCCGCCGACTGGCCCGAGGACCGGCTCCGCGAACAGCTCGCCCTGCGGCTCGACCCCGGCGAGAGCGGCCCGAGACCCCTGCGGCTGCGCGAGACCGGCATGCTCAGGATGCGCGGCCGGGTCCGGCGCCGCCTCCGGGCCGGCGGGGTGTTCCTCGCGGGCGACGCCGGGCACCTCCTCACCCCGTCCGGCGCGAAAGGCCTCAACCTCGCGGTGGCCGACGCCGTCGACCTCGCGGACGGTCTGATCCGCCGCGTCCGGCACGGCGATGACACCGTCCTCGCCGGGTACGAGGCCCGTCGGCTGGCCGCCGCCTGGTGGGCCCAGGACTTCTCCGACCGGCTCCTCGACCTGCTCCACCTGCCGTCCGGCGACCCCGGCGAACGCCGCTTCGCCCTGGAGCTGCGGCGCGAGCGCATCCGGGCGCTGGCGAGGACGGGGCCGTACGCGACGGCGTTCGCGCGGGACTACGCGGGGGCGGCGAGTGTCTCCGCGTGGTAGGCGCCGACGTTGTGGGAGCGGTTACCGTGAGCGTGCAGTCCGACGCCGGACGGGGGCACCCCTGAGATTCGCTCACACGCCGCCCGCCTCCCCTGTGCGGCGGGGTTAACCCCCGGTGACCTGCGAGGGAGACACCGGCGTAACCAGGGGTTCGTACTGTCGGTGAGGCTCTCACCAGGCCGATCGTCAGACAGAAGGGGGCCGCCCGTGGCAGCCGAGCCGGACCCGCAGGCCGACAGCGCGACGAAGGTGCGCACGGTCTGCTCGTACTGCGGTGTCGGCTGCGGCATGGTCCTCGACATCGGCCGGGGTCCCGACGGACGGCGGACGGTCCTGAAGGCGTCCGGAGACAAGGAGCACCCCGCGAACCGGGGCCGGCTCTGCACGAAGGGCGCCACCACGGCCGACATGCTCTCCGCGCCCGGCCGCCTCACCACCGCCCTCGTCCGCACGGACCGGGGCGCGGAACCGCACCCGACGCAGGTCGGGGAAGCGGTTGCCGCAACGGCCCGCAGGCTCCGGGCGATCGTCGACGAACACGGCCCCGACTCCGTCGCCCTCTACGTCTCCGGACAGCTCGGCCTGGAGGCCCAGTACCTCGCGAACAAGCTGGTCAAGGGCTACCTGGGGTCCAACCAGATCGAGTCGAACTCGCGGCTGTGCATGGCGAGCGCGGGAACCGGATACAAGCTGTCACTGGGCGCCGACGGCCCGCCCGGGTCGTACGACGACCTCGACCGGGCGGACGTCTTCCTCGTCATCGGCTCCAACATGGCCGACTGCCACCCCATCCTGTTCCTGCGGATGCTGGACCGGATCAAGTCGTCCGGCGCGAAACTGATCGTCGTCGACCCGCGCCGCACCGCCACCGCCGCGAAGGCCGACCTGTACCTCCAGATCGAGCCGGGGACGGACCTCGCGCTGCTGAACGGGCTGCTGCACCTGCTGGTCGAGAACGGCCACACCGACCCGGAGTTCATCGCCGCGAACACCGAGGGCTGGGAGGCGATGCCCGAGTTCCTCGCCGGCTACCCGCCGCACACGGTCGCCGAAACGACCGGCATTCCCGAGGCCGACCTCCGCGAGGCGGCCCGGCTGATCGGCGAGGCGGGGGAGTGGACGAGCTGCTGGACGATGGGCCTCAACCAGTCCACCCACGGCACCTGGAACACCAACGCGCTGGTCAACCTGCACCTCGCGACCGGCGCCATCTGCCGCCCCGGCAGCGGCCCGTTCTCCCTCACCGGCCAGCCCAACGCCATGGGCGGACGCGAAATGGGCTACATGGGCCCGGGGTTGCCCGGTCAGCGGTCCGTGCTCGTGGACGCGGACCGGGAGTTCACCGAGAAGCTGTGGGGACTCGAACCCGGCACCATCCGCGCCGACGGCGTCGGCAAAGGCACCGTCGAGATGTTCCGCAGGATGGCCGACGGCGAGATCAAGGCCTGCTGGATCATCTGCACCAACCCTGTCGCCTCCGTCGGCAACCGCAGGACCGTCATCGAGGGCCTGGAGGCGGCCGAATTCGTCGTCGTCCAGGACGTGTTCGCGCAGACCGAGACCGCCGCGTACGCGGACGTCGTGCTGCCCGGCGCGCTGTGGACCGAGACCGAGGGCGTCCTCGTCAACAGCGAGCGCACCCTCACGCTGGCCCGCCCCGCCGTCGACCCGCCCGGCGAGGCGGTCCCCGACTGGAGGCTCATCGCCGACATCGCCTGCGCGATGGGGTACGCGGACGGGTTCACCTACTCCGGTGCGGAGGAGATCTTCGAGGAGATCAAGGGCGCGTACAACCCGGCCACCGGGTACGACCTGCGCGGGGTGACCTACGAGCGGCTGCGCCGGACGCCGGTGCAGTGGCCGGCCGCTCCCGACGGGCCCGACCGCAACCCGATCCGGTACGTACGCCCCGACGGCTCCCTCAGGTTCGCCACCCCCTCCGGGCGGGCCGTCTTCCACGCCCGCCCGCACCTGCCGCCCGCCGAAATGCCCGACGACGACTACCCGTTCGTCCTCAACACCGGGCGTCTGCAACACCAGTGGCACACGCTGACGAAGACGGGGCGCGTCGCGAAGCTCAACAAGCTGGACCCCGGGCCGTTCGTGGAGGTCCACCCCGAGGACGCGGGACAACTCGGGCTGGTGGACGGGGACTCGGTGGAGGTCGCCTCGCGGCGGGGGCGGGCGGTGCTGCCGGCCGTCGTCACCGACCGGGTGCGGAAGGGGAGTTGCTTCGCGCCGTTCCACTGGAACGACCTGTTCGGGGAGTACCTCAGCGTCAACGCGGTCAGCAGCGACGCCGTGGACCCCTTGTCGTTCCAGCCCGAACTCAAGGTGTGCGCGGTGTCGTTGACGCGGACGGCGACGGCGGTGAGTGTGCGGATGCCGGGTGGGGAGGGGGAGGGATCGGTATCGGCAGGAGCAGTCAAGGCGCCGCTGTCGAGCGGGACTTCGCGGCTGACCCCAGCCTCGCCCCCGACCCTGCCGGTGCCGTCCACCGCCCTCACCTCCCCCTCCTCCCCGCCCGCTCTCTCCGCCTCCCTCTTCGGCCTGGAACCCACCCCGCCCCCCGTGCTCAGCGAACGCGAACGGCAGTACCTGCTCGGCTTCCTCGCCGCGATCCCGGCGGGCGAACCCGGCGTCCCGGTGCTGCCGCCGGACGCGCCGTTCAGCCCCGGGCACGCCCTGTGGGTCAACGGCACGCTCGCGGGCCTGTATTCGAGGACGGCGGCCCCGAATCCCGTCGCTCCACGGCAGGTTGTCATCCTGTGGGCTTCACAGACCGGCAACGCCGAGGAGTTCGCCACCGCCACCGCCGCGCGCCTCACCGAGGGCGGACACACCGCGTCCCTCGTCGAGATGGACCAGGCGGACCCGGCCACCCTCCCCGCCGACGCCGACCTCCTCCTCATCACCAGCACCTTCGGCGACGGCGACGCCCCCGACAACGGCGCCGGCTTCTGGGCGGGCCTCGCCGCACCCGACGCGGGCCGGCTGGAGGGGCGCCGGTACGCGGTCCTCGCCTTCGGGGACTCCTTGTACGACGACTTCTGCGGTCACGGGCGCCGACTCGACGACCGGCTCGGCGAGTTGGGCGCGGTGCGGCTGGCGCCGCGTATCGACTGCGAGCCGGACTACGAGACGCGGGCGGGGGAGTGGCTGGATCGGGTGCTGGGGGCGCTGACGGTCACCGAGGCACTCCCGACCACGGAGACGTCCTCAACTCCGGTGCCAGCCGGGCTCGTTGCCCCGGCCCACCCGAGCCACATCGCCCCCACTCCCACCCGCCCCACCCCCGCGACCGCCACCGGCCGTCTCATCGGCAACACCCTCCTGAGCGGCCCCGGTTCCGGCAAGGAAGTCCGCCGCTTCACGTTCGACACGCGGGACAGCGAGGTGCCCCTCGTGTACGAGACCGGCGACGCGCTGGGCGTCCGACCCCTCAACTCCCCGTCCCTGGTGAAGGAGTGGCTGACCGTCACCGGAGTGGACGCGGACACCCCCGTCGGCGTCGAAGGGAACCGGGTCCCGTTCGACGAGGCCCTCTCCCGGCACCTCGACATCACCCGCGTCACCCCCTCCCTGCTCCGGTTCGCCGCCGAACGCACCCGCGATCCACGTGAGTTGCGCAAGCTGCTGCGGCCCGACAACAAGGACGAGCTGGCGAAGTGGTCCTGGGGGCGGCAAGCCGTCGACGTGGCCGCCGAGTTCGGGGTCGGGGCGGACGCGCAGGAGTGGGCGGACGTCATGGGCCGCCTGCGTCCCCGCCTGTACTCCATATCGTCCAGCCCCCTCACCGACCCCCACCTCGTCTCCCTCACCGTCTCCGTCGTCCGCTACGAGAACCGTGAGGGTCACCTCCGGCAGGGCGTCTGCTCCCCCTTCCTCGCCGACGCCGGACCCGGCACCGAGGTCCCCCTCCACGTCCAGCGCTCCCCCCACTTCCGCCCGCCCGCCGAACCCGGCGTCCCCGCGATCATGATCGGCCCCGGCACCGGCATCGCCCCCTTCCTCGGCTTCCTCCACGAACGCCGAGCCCGTGGCCACCACGCCCCCAACTGGCTCTTCTTCGGCGAACAGCGCCGCTCCACCGACTTCTACTACGAGGACGACCTGACCGCCCTCCTCTCCGACGGCACCCTCACCCGCCTCGACACCGCCTTCTCCCGCGACCAGCGCGCCAAGGTCTACGTCCAGGACCGCATGCGCGAACACGGCCCGGGGCTCTGGACCTGGCTCCGCGACGGCGCCCGCCTCTACGTCTGCGGCGACGCCTCCCGCATGGCCAAGGACGTCGACCGCGCCCTCCGCGACATCGCGAAGCTCCACGGCGGCATGACCGAGGCCGAGTCGGCGGCGTACGTGAAGCAACTGGCGGCGGAGAAGCGGTACATGAGGGACGTGTACTGAGTCAGGGCGGCGGAGGGAGCATGTTCGTCGCCGCCCGCACGGCAGCCGCCGCCTGCTTCATGTCGTCCGCGTCGCTTCGGCCCAGCGCGAGGATCTTCACCAGGGAGAGCAGGGTCGGGCCGAAGAACGTGATGGCCAGCCAAGGCTGTTGATGCGTCCCGAAGTACACGGACGCACCCAGGGTGGCGAGCGCCACGAACACGGCGGAGTACGTCCCCGTCAACCGCCGCCGGTGCGCTCGCTTCAACTCCGCTTCCTGTGAACGCAGTTGCTCCAACTCGGCATACGCCTGCGCCCGTTCGGACTGCATCCGCGCCTCGTGCTCCCTGGCGAGCTGCGGCTCCAGCGCACTGAGCGCCACCGCTAGGTGCTCGGCGGGCAGTTGGGCCCACTGCGCGGCGATGTCCAGCGCACTCGGCTGCCGTGCCGGCTGGGTCCCGAGTTCTTCAGCCATCACCGGCACCTCCGTCTCCCTTGGGGGCGGGGCCTGTCCCGGCGAGTCGTTGCGCTTCGGGGGGTGGTCCCAGGGTGGTGAACAAGGTTTCCAGTCCGGCGGCGATGTTCTGCGCCGCCGAGGGGGTGTAGGGGGAGGAGGCGAGGTCCAGCAGGTCACCGGGAGCGGGGGGCGGTGCCGGTTCGGCGGCTCGGCGGGGAGGTGGCGTGAGCAGGCTGCGTTCGAAGTGGGCGTTGAGGACGCGGGTGTCGTAGAGGAGGTAGCGGAACAGGGCGGTGAGGGCGGCCGGTGCGCGGGTCAGGACGTTGAGGGTGAACATGACCGGCAGTACCGCTAGCGACGACGCCGTATACCACCAGGGCCGACCCTGCCTGTTCTGGAGGCGGGACCAGAGTACAGAGTCGGCGTCCGACCCGATGAGCAGGGCAGTGAGGAAGAAGCCCCAGCCGAGTTGGACGGCGTTCGGCAGATGCGTGAAGTTGCTGTTCAGCAGTCCGCCCAACAACACCGTCGGCAGCCCGATCACGTCTCGTACCAGGGGAAGCACCAGCGACAGCCGGACCGCCCAGCGGCGGAAACGGGAGGGTACGCGGCGCCATTCGCCGGTGCGGTAGATCTGGAGCAGTCCGATATGCCGGCGCACACGCCGGTTGAACAGCACACGTGCCTGGGCGATGAACAGCCGACTGGTCTTGGATACGAGGCGGGTCTCCTGCCCGTACAGCACCGCGCCGCGCGCGCCGTAGCTGAACAGGCGCAACATCAGCTCCAGTTCCTCGGTGGTGCAGTCGTCGTCCCAGCCGCCGAGCAGCCTCAACAGGTCGGCGCGGACGAAGTAGCCGCCGCTGTGACCTCGCCAGAAGTGCTCTGTGACCCGTACGGGCCGCCGTCCCCGTACTTGTACGAGACCGTCGGTCCGCTGGGCGACCTCCCCGGCCGACAGAACGGGAGGCACATCCACTGCGAGCCGGACCACATCGACCCCGGAGGCCCGGAAGGCCCCGTCGACACGGTGGAGCAGCGAAGGCTCCACCGTGTCGCCGACCTCCAGGAACCCGACGACCTCTCCGTTGCAGTGGGGGAGTCCCTCGTTCAGGTCGGCGGCCAGTCTGGGCGGTGATGAAACCACCGTGATCACCCGGTATCGCTGAGAGTCGTGCTTCTCCAGTCGCCGCGCTTGCCTGAGCGTCGACTCGTCGTTCGGATGAACGAGCAGCAGCACCTCGAAGTCCCGTCGGCCGATGGTCGACAGACGGCTGAACATCACGTCGAGATACGGTTCGTGGACCGCCGGAACCAGCAGTGAATACCGCACCCGCTCCGCCACCTTCTCGACCGCGGGCAAGTCGTACTGCTCCCGAGCCCGCACCCACTTGGGACGCGGCACAAGGAATACGGCAATCGGCGCGGCAATCAGGAGAAACAGCAAGCCTGAGATCTTCATGAGCCCCCCAAGTCAGTCCATTGTGGCTTGGATCGCCGCTCTCGGAAGTGCTTTCCCGCTACTTGCGGGACTGCGAGAACGCTGAACTCGGTCACTCAGAAATGAACAAAGTCTTACAGGGTGATTGCCTCGGCTGTACCCGGCACCTAGGGTGTGGCTGGCTCGGAAGTAACCCGTTTCACCAGCAGTGCTCCCTCGTCCGCCAGGCAGAGCGGGCGGAGTTGGGATGAATTGACGGGGCGTCAGTGAAACGTTTCGCTGTTCGGTTCGTCAACAGCATCCGACAGGACTGTTCATCCTGAGGAACCGAGGAAGGTCACGGTCAATGCCGCACCCGCACCCGCAACCGCCGCTCCCGACGGACTCCCCGCTCCCGACGGACATCCCGCGCCCGGCGGTCAGCCGCCGCCGGCTGCTGGAGGGCTCCGCCGCCGTCCTGGGCGCGCTCGCCCTGTCGGCCTCCCCGGCGACCGCGTACCGCGCCCGAGCGGCCGGTGAGGCCGCCGCGCAGCCCGAGTGGAACGGCCGTATCGACCTCTTCCGCGTCGGCACCGAGCCCCCGCACACTACCCTGATGCCCTACGACGGCCTCGCCCCGGCGCTCGCCGCCGACCGCACCCGCTCCCCGTACCGCCAAAGCCTCGACGGCCGGTGGAAGTTCGCCTACGCGGACCGCCCCGAGGACCGCGACGAGGACTTCCACCGCACCGACCTCGACGACCGGGGCTGGGAGACGATCCCGGTGCCCTCGGTCTGGCAGCGGCACGGCCACGACTTCCCGATCTACATCAACATCACCTACCCCTACTGGGGTCCCAACGGCCTCGGCGAGAACCCCCAGCCGCCCGCCGCCCCCACCCGCTACAACCCCGTCGGCCAGTACCGCCGCACCTTTACCATCCCGCGCGACTGGTCGGGACGGCGCACCTTCCTGCACTTCGAGGGCGTCAAGTCCGCGCACTACGTGTGGATCAACGGCCAACTCGTCGGCTACAGCGAGGACTCCTACACCCCCGCCGAGTACGACATCACACCGCACCTCAGACCGGGCACCAACCAGATCGCCGTCGAGGTCTACCGCTACTCGGACGGCGACTGGCTGGAGGACCAGGACATGATCCGGCTGAGCGGCATCTTCCGCTCGGTCTACCTCTACTCCACCCCGCAGGTCCACCTGCGCGACTTCAAGCTGGACACCCCGCTCGCAAACGGTTGCACAACCGCCGACCTGTCGGTGACCGCGAGTGTCCGCGCCTACGACGGCACCAAGGGCACCTACACCGTCGACACGATGCTGTACGACGCCCGGCGCCACCCCGTCTGGCCGCGCCCCCTCAGTCAGCGCGTCGAGGTGACGGCCCCCGGCGAGGACGTCACCGTGACCGCCGCGAAGGCCGTCCCCGCCCCGCGTCTGTGGTCCGCCGAACACCCCTACCTCTACACGGCCGTTCTCCAGCTCCGGAACCCGGCGGGGAAAGTCGTCGAAACCGTCTCCCACCGCGTCGGCCTGCGCGAGTTGGCCCTCAAGGACGGGCTGATGCGCATCAACGGCAAGCCCGTCTCCTTCCGGGGCACCAACCGCCACGAGATGCACCCCGAACGGGGCACCGCCCTCACCCACGCGGACCTCGTCAAGGACATGAAGCTGATCAAACAGCTCAACATCAACTCCGTCCGCACCTCCCACTACCCGAACAACCCGCACTGGTACGAACTCGCCGACGAGTACGGCCTGTACCTCGTCGACGAGACCAACCTCGAAACCCACGGCATCCGCGACCGGTTCCCCGGCGACCACCCCGACTGGAGCGCCGCCTGCGTCGCCCGCGCCCAGAACATGGTGCACCGCGACAAGAACCATGCCTCCGTCGTCATCTGGTCCCTCGGCAACGAGGCGGGCGGCGGCCGGACGTTCGTGAACATGCACGACTGGATCAAGTCCTACGACACGACCCGCGTCGTCCAGTACGAGGGCGACAGCCGCCCAGGCATCAGCGACATCCGCTCCCGGATGTACGACTCGCCCTCCCGCGTCGAGTCCTTCGCCAAGGACACCCGCGACACCCGGCCGTACGTGATGATCGAGTACGCGCACTCCATGGGGAACTCCACCGGAAACCTCACCAAGTACTGGGACCTCGTACGCCGTTACGACGTCCTCCAGGGCGGCTGGATCTGGGACTTCGTCGACCAGTCCCTCATCGAGCGCACCCCGGTCCGCCAACTCCTCACCGAGACCGGCCCGTTGAAACTGCGTGCCGAACTCATGTCGTCCGCCGGGACGTTCGACCGCGACAAGGGGATCTCCGGCGCCACCGTCTTCCCCCGCGACCCCGGCCTCGACCTCACCGGCTCCCTCACCCTCGAAGCCTGGATCACCCCCCGCGTCACCGGCTACCAGCAGCCCATCATCGCCAAGGGCGACACCCAGTACGCGCTCAAACAGAGCAACGAGTCACTGGAGTTCTTCTTCCACGACGGCGGCCAGTGGGTCAGCGTGAACTGGCCCCTCCCCGCCGACTGGGCAGGCCACGAGCACCACGTCGCGGGAGTCCTCGACGTCGACGCCGGAACCCTCACCCTGTACGCCGACGGCACCGCACGCGCCACGCGGACGACGAACCGCCGCCCCGCGAGCAACACCGCGCCCCTCGCCCTCGCCAACGACACCGACAACCACACCCGCGAGTTCATGGGCACGATCCGCCGCGCCCACGTCTACGCCCGCGCCCTCACCGCCACCGAACTCGCCTCCACCACACGGCAGTCGACCGACAAGGACGTCCGCCTCTGGTTCGACGCGGCCACCGTCGGCCGCACCGAGGTGAAGCCGAAGGAGAAGACGTTCTTCGCGTACGGCGGCGACTGGGGCGACTTCCCGAACGACGGCGCGTTCGTCGCCGACGGCATCGTCACCGCCGACCGGGGCCACACCGGCAAGGCCGCCGAGGTCAAGCGCGTCTACCAGGAGATCAACGCCACGGCGGGCACGACCCCCGGCGCGGTCACCCTCGTCAACGAGTTCCTCTTCACCAACCTCCGCGAGTTCGACGCGAGTTGGGCGCTCGTCCGGGACGGCGAGACCGTCCAGAAGGGCAGACTGGGCCGCGACCAGCTCGACGTGGCGCCGCTCAGCAGCAAGGCGATCACCGTCCCGGTGAGACTCCCCGCGAAAACCGCCCCCGGCGCCGAGTACTTCCTCCAACTGGCCTTCGCCCTCAAGGAGTCCACCCCCTGGGCGAAGTCCGGCCACGAGGTCGCCCGCATGCAGTTCCCCCTCGACGCGGGCAGCCCGGCCGTGACTCCCCTACCCCTCAAGGGCGTTCCGGCACTGACCCACACCGAGGACGCCGCGAAGGTCACCGTCACCGGCAAGGACTTCACCGTCGCCGTCGACAGGGCGAGCGGCCTCATCACCTCCTACACCGTGGGCGGTTCACCCCTCCTCGTCTCCGGCGGCACCCCCAACTTCTGGCGGGCGCCCACCGACAACGACAAGGGCAACGGGCAGAACATCCGCAACCAGACCTGGCGGGACGCGGGCGCCCGGCGCGAGGTGAAGAGCGTCACCGTACGGCAACTCGCGGGCCGGGCCGTCGAGATCACCGTCGGTGGCACCCTGCCCACGACCACGCCGTCGACGTACACCACCGTCTACACCGTCTTCGGCAACGCCGAGATCAAGATCGACCACACGCTGCACCCGGGAGCGGCGAACCTGCCGTACATCCCCGAAGTGGGACACCTGCTGTTCCTGCCCGCGCGCCTCAGTGAACTGCACTGGTACGGCCGGGGTCCCGAGGAGAACCACTGGGACCGCAAGGACGGTACGGACGTGGGGCGTTGGAGCGGCAGCGTCACCGAGCAGTGGACGCCGTACATCCGCCCGCAGGAGAACGGCAACAAGACCGACGTGCGGTGGGCCGCCCTCACCGACGGCCGGGGCAGGGGACTGCTGGTCTCCGGTGAACCCCTGCTGGAGATCAACGCCTCGCACTTCACCCCCGAGGACCTGTCCGCCGGAGTGCGCCACGACTACCAGCTCACGCCGCGCAAGGAGATCGTCCTGCGCGTCAACCACCGCCAGATGGGCATCGGCGGCGACGACAGCTGGGGTGCGCACACCCACGACGAGTTCAAGCTCTTCGCCGACCGCGACCACGCCTACACCTACCGGCTGCGGCCGATCAAGGACGTGACGGAAGCGACAGCCGCGTCCCGCCGTCCGACCTCGGCCCAGTAGCAGAATCGACCTCGGAACCGGTCGCCGGAAACCGTGCCACAAACGGTTTCCGGCGGCCATCTCAGCCGAGGGAAGAGGAAGCCTCCACCATGGTCGAGCAGGACGAGCGATTCGACGTCGTCGTACTCGGAGCGGGTCCCGGCGGTTACGTCGCCGCCGTCCGCGCCGCCCAACTGGGCAAGCGCGTCGCCGTAGTCGAAGAGAAGTACTGGGGCGGCGTCTGCCTCAACGTCGGCTGCATCCCCACCAAGGCGCTGCTGCGCAACGCCGAACTCGCCCACATCTTCACCCGCGAGGCGAAGACCTTCGGCATCAAGGTCGAGGGCCAGGTCACCTTCGACTACGGCGAGGCGTACGCCCGCAGCCGCCGCGTCGCCGACGGCCGCGTCAAGGGCGTCCACTACCTGATGAAGAAGAACAAGATCACCGAGTTCGACGGCCGGGGCACCTTCCTCGACGCGAACACCCTCCAGGTCACCGGCGCCGACGGAACGACGAGGGCAATCGGTTTCAGCGACTGCGTCATCGCGACCGGCGCCACCCCCCGCCTCCTGCCCGGCACGAAGAAGAGCGAGCGCGTCGTCACCTACGAGGAGCAGATCCTCGCAGGCGACCTCCCCCGCTCGATCGTCATCGCCGGCGCCGGAGCCATCGGCATCGAGTTCGCGTACGTCCTGCACAACTACGGCGTGAAGGTCACGATCGTCGAGTTCCTCGACCGCGTCGCCCCGCTGGAGGACGCCGAGGTGTCCGCCGAACTCGCCCGCCAGTACCGCAAGTTGGGCATCGACGTGCTCACCTCCACCCGCGTCGAGTCCATCGACGACTCCGGCGACCAGGTCCGCGTCACCGTCACCGGCAAGGACGGCGCCCAGCAGGTCATCGAGGCCGACAAGGTCCTCCAGGCGATCGGCTTCGCCCCGAACGTCACCGGCTACGGCCTGGAGGCCACCGGCGTACGGCTCACCGAGCGCGGCGCGATCGACGTGGACGGCCGCTGCCGCACCTCTGTGCCGCACATCTACGCCATCGGCGACGTCACCGCGAAGCTCATGCTCGCGCACACCGCCGAGGCCATGGGTGTCATCGCCGCCGAGACCCTCGCGGACGCCGAGACCATGGAACTCGACTACGCGATGATCCCCCGCGCCACCTACTGCCAGCCCCAGATCGCCAGCTTCGGCTACACCGAGCAGCAAGCGCGGGAAAAGGGTTACGATGTGAAGGTCGCCAAGTTCCCCTTCACCGCCAACGGCAAGTCCCACGGCCTCGGCGACACCACCGGTTTCGTCAAGCTCATCAGCGACGCCACGCACGGCGAGCTGATCGGCGGCCACCTCATCGGCCCCGACGTCACCGAACTCCTCCCGGAGCTGACCCTCGCGCAGCAGTGGGACCTCACCGTCCACGAGGTCGCCCGCAACGTGCACGCGCACCCGACGCTGGGCGAGGCCGTGAAGGAGGCGGTCCACGGGCTCGCCGGTCACATGATCAATATGTGAGGCCTCACTCGGCGGCGCCGCCGAGCGGCTGACGGGGGCGCCGTCGCGGGTGACGAGGACGGTTGCACAACCGCTTTCGCCGCCTTCGGGGGGCGCTTCCGCCGCTGCCGGGGGCGGCCCCGGCAACTGTCGTCCGAGGCCCGGTCCGGCCTCACCGCCCCCTCCACCCG
>NZ_JBTYMC010000149.1:0-16082 GCF_054880855.1 Streptomyces sp. S6
CCCCAGCCCTTGCCGCGTCCGGGCCCGGCTGCGGCAAGGGCTGGGGGCGGGCGGCCTCCAGCAGGGACCGGGCCTCGTCCTGCACCACCAGCGCCTGCTCGACGTCCCGCGCCACGTCCACCGCCGCGACCAGCATCCGGTCGCCGAGCGGCATCGCGGTGCGCAGCGCCCCGTACAGCACACCCCGCACCCGGCGGCGCACCACGATCGGCACCGCGAGGACCGACCGGATGCCCTCCTCGGCGACCGCGACGTCGTACTCGTGGCTGATCTGCCGCGAGACCGAGTAGTCGCTCACCGCGATCGGCCGGGCCAGGGCCAGGGTCTTGCCGCCGAGGCCGTACCCGGCCGTCACCGCGAGGCCGCGCAGCGAGGCCGTCGCCGCGCCGCTCATCTCCGTGATCCGCATCCGCCGCCCGCCCTGCTCGACCGGTCCGCCGAACGTCACCGGCAAACCGGTGGTCCGCCGCAGCCGGGCGAGCGCGCCATGAATCTCCATCGTTCCCGACGCGTCCGCTGCCACCCTGCATCCGCCTCTTTCTACGGCTTTGCCGCCGCGCACACCCCCGTTCGGGGGTAGTGAGACCTGCATCACGGATTACACGATGGCAGAGTGCCGCCGGGCAATGGACCGGTACGGAGGGGGAGTGAACCGGAGGAGCACTCTCCGTCGACAAGAGGAGTACAGATGGTGACGATGGATTCGTTTTCTGTGCGGGTTTCCGCCGCTTCCAACCCCTCTGCCGCTTCTGCCGGTTCTCCTGCGGATTCGTTCCGCAGAGCGCGGGACTTCCTGCTCGCCCACCGCGAGGACTACGCCACCGCGTACGCCGGGTTCGAGTGGCCGCGCCCCGAACGCTTCAACTGGGCGCTCGACTGGTTCGACCGGATCGCGGACGGCAACGACCGCACCGCGCTGCACATCGTCGAGGAGGACGGCAGCGAACGGAAGCTGTCCTTCGCCGAGTTGTCGGCCCGCTCGGGACAGGTCGCCAACTGGCTGGCCGCACGCGGGGTGCGCGCCGAGGACCGGGTGCTCGTGATGCTGGGCAACCAGGCCGAGTTGTGGGAGATCGCGCTCGCCGCGATGAAACTCCGCGCGGTCGTCATCCCGGCAACTCCCTTGCTGGGCCCGGTCGATCTGCGCGACCGCGTCGAACGGGGCCGCGTCAAGCACGTCCTCGTCCGCTCCGCCGACACCCCCAAGTTCGCTGAGGTGCCCGGCCGTTACACGAAGATCGCGGTCGGCGCCCCGGTCGACGGCTGGCACAGCTACGACGACGTCCACTCCGCGTCCGCCGAGTTCACCCCCGACGGTGAGACCCTCGCCGACGACCCGCTGATGCTCTACTTCACCTCCGGGACGACCGCCCGCCCCAAGCTGGTCGAGCACACCCACGCGTCCTACCCCATCGGGCACTTGTCGACCATGTACTGGATCGGCCTCGAACCCGGCGACGTCCACCTCAACATCTCCTCGCCCGGCTGGGCCAAGCACGCCTGGTCCAACCTGTTCGCCCCGTGGAACGCCGAGGCGACCGTCTTCATCTTCAACTACGCCCGCTTCGACGCGAGTCGGCTGCTCGCGGAGATGGACCGGGCCGGGGTGACGACGTTCTGCGCGCCGCCGACCGTGTGGCGCATGCTGATCCAGGCCGACCTGAGCACGCTCGCGAACCCGCCGCGCGAGGCCGTCGCCGCCGGGGAACCCCTCAACCCCGAGGTGATAGAGCAGGTACGGCGTGCCTGGGGCCTCACCATCCGGGACGGCTTCGGACAGACCGAGACGGCCGTCCAGGTCGCCAACAGCCCCGGCCAGCGCCTCAAGACGGGCTCCATGGGCCGCCCCAGCCCCGGCTACCGCGTCGAACTCCTCGACCCCGTCTCCGGCGCCCCCGGCGTCGACGAGGGCGAGATCGCCCTCGACCTCTCCGCCCGCCCCGTCGGCCTCATGACCGGCTACCACGGCGACGCCGACCGCACCGCCGAGGCGATGGCCGGCGGCTACTACCGCACGGGTGACGTCGCCTCCCGCGACGCCGAGGGCTACCTCACGTACATCGGGCGCAGCGACGACGTCTTCAAGGCCAGCGACTACAAGATCTCCCCGTTCGAGCTGGAGAGCGCGCTGCTGGAGCACGAGGCGGTGGCGGAGGCGGCGGTCGTCCCCGCGCCGGACCCGGTTCGGCTCGCGGTCCCCAAGGCGTACGTCGTCCTCGCGGCCGGCTGGGAGCCGGGGCCCGAGACCGCCGAGGCCCTCTTCGCCCACTCCCGCAAGGTCCTCGCGCCCTACAAGCGGGTCAAGCGGCTGGAGTTCGCGCCGCTGCCGAAGACGGTGTCCGGGAAGATCCGGCGGATAGAGCTCCGGGAGGCGACTGCGGAGGGGTCGGAGAACGAGTACCGGGAGGAGGACTTCCGGTGAGGGGGAGGAGTGGGGCGGTGGTGTTCCGGGGCGGGGTGTTTCGGGATACGGGGTGTTCGACAAGGGGGGTTGGTGGGTGAGGGATTCCGTCGGTCGGGGTGGTTGGTGGGCGGAAGGTCCGGCTGACACCGCCCGGGGCGGCGGAGCGTTGAGCAACAGGGCTCTTGCGGGCGGGAGTTCGGGTTCTGGTTCCGAATCGTCAGGTGGTGAATGCGTGTGAACGAGGCTCCCGGGAGCGGTGGTTCGCGGGCCGGCGGTCTCGCTCCGGGGGCCCGTCCCTCCCTCTCCTACACCCACGGCACCGGCCCCACCCCCCTCCTCGGCCACACCATCGGCGCCGACCTCGACCGGGCCACGGCCCGCTGGGGCGAGCGGGAGGCGCTGGTCGCCGTGGAGTCGGGGCGGCGCTGGACGTACGCCGAACTCGCGGCGGACGTCGAGGAGTTGGCGTGTGCGCTGCTCGCGAGCGGGGTCGTGAAGGGGGACCGGGTCGGGATCTGGGCGGTGAACACCCCGGAGTGGGTCCTCGTCCAGTACGCGACCGCGCGGATCGGCGCGATCATGGTGAACATCAACCCCGCGTACCGCACGCACGAGGTCGCCTACGTCCTCGAACAGGCGGGCGTCTCCCTGCTCTTCGCCTCACTCACCCACAAGGGCAGCGACTACCGGGCGATGGTCGCCCAAGTCGAGAGCCGCTGCCCGGACCTGAGAGAGACGGTGCACTTCGGCGACCCCGGCTGGGACGGCTTCCTGGCCCGCGCCGGCGCCGTACCGCGCGGTGAACTCCGCGCCCGCGAGGCCGAGTTGTCCTGCGACGACCCGATCAACATCCAGTACACGTCCGGCACGACGGGCTTCCCCAAGGGCGCCACCCTCTCGCACCACAACATCCTCAACAACGGCTACTTCGTGGGGGAGTCGCTCGGGTACGACGAACAGGACCGGATCTGCGTGCCGGTTCCATTCTATCACTGCTTCGGCATGGTCATGGGAAACTTGGCCGCCACTTCCCATGGTGCCTGCGTAGTCGTTCCCGCCCGCTCCTTCGACCCCGCCGCCACACTCAGGGCGGTCGAGCAGGAGCGCTGCACCTCCCTCTACGGCGTACCCACCATGTTCATCGCGGAGTTGAACCTCCCCGACTTCGCCGCGTACGACCTCACGAGCCTGCGCACCGGCATCATGGCGGGCTCCCCCTGCCCCGTCGAGGTGATGCGCCGCGTCGTCGCCGAGATGCACATGGCCGAGGTCTCCATTTGCTACGGCATGACGGAGACCTCCCCGGTCTCCCTCCAGACCCGCCGCGACGACGACCTGGAACACCGCACCGCGACCGTCGGCCGGGTCCTCCCGCACATCGAGGTGAAGATCGTCGACCCCGCCACCGGGGTCACCCAACCCCGGGGCAGTACAGGCGAGTTGTGCACCCGCGGCTACAGCGTGATGCTCGGCTACTGGAACGAGCCCGAGAGGACCGGCGAGTCCGTCGACGCCGGCCGCTGGATGCACACCGGGGACCTCGCGGTCATGCGGGAGGACGGGTACGTCGAGATCGTCGGCCGCATCAAGGACATGATCATCCGGGGCGGCGAGAACATCTACCCCCGTGAGATCGAGGAGTTCCTCCACGGGCACCCCGCCATCCGGGACGTCCAGGTCATCGGCGTACCCCACGAGAAGTACGGCGAAGAGGTCCTCGCCTGCGTCATCCCCCACGACCCCGCTGCCCCGCCCACCCTCGACACCCTCCGCGCCCACTGCGCCGGCCGCCTCGCCCACTACAAGATCCCGACCCGCCTCCAGATCCTCGACGCGTTCCCGATGACGGTCTCGGGGAAGGTCCGGAAGATCGAACTGCGGGAGAGGTACGGGGACTAGGGCCCTCAACTGGGCGGGGGATCCGACGGGTTGGCGGCCTGGTGCGTCGGCGCTTGCCCCTCTCCCTGCCCTGGCCCTCACCCTCCCGCGCCCCCCGAAACGGCATTCGCGGCCGGTTTCCCCCGTGCGCCCCGGCCGCGAACCCGTCCCCCGTGCGGGATCCACCGCCCCCGTTCCGGCAGGCCCCGCATGCACTCAATGTGCCCTGTCTCACGCCGGATCGGAGCACTCCCGTGAGTGTTCAGAGCTTCATTTGAGGTTGCCGTACGCCTGCTACGACCGGTGCGGTAACGCATTTATGCGCCGGTACGACGCTGGTGAGACCGCATACGGCCCCGCCGCCGAAGATCACCGCAGCCACCCGAAGTCCCCGTCCCCGCCCCGGAATTCAAGCCCCACCAGCCCGTCGTACCCCGCCTCCACGAGCCGATCCAGCCAAGCCGCCAGCGGCAGCGCCCCCGTCCCCGGCGCCCCCCGCCCGGGCGCGTCCGCGATCTGGACGTGGCCGGTGACGGCGGCGTACCGGTCGATGGCGGCCGGTACGTCCTCGCCGTTGACCCCGAGGTGATAGAGGTCCATCAGGAGCCGCGCGTTCCCCAGCCCCGTAAGGGAGTTGACCTGTTCGACGACGGTCACCGCGGCCTCGGCGGTCAGCAGCGGATACCTCGGCGACTCGACCCGGTTGAGCGGCTCGACGAGCAGCACCGCCCCCACCCGGTCCGCGGCCCGCGCCGCGTACGCGAGGTTCTCCAGCGCCAGCGCGTCCTGTTCACCGGGGTTCACCCCGTCGACCCGGTTGCCGTACAGCGCGTTCAGCGCCCCGCACCCCAGTGACCCCGCGAACTCGGCGGCGACGTCCACGTTGGCCCGGAACCGCTCCGACTCGGCGCCGGGGATCGACAGCGCACCCCGGTCGGGCCCGGGAATCCGCCCGGCGTAGAAGTTCAGCCCGGTCAGCCGGACGCCCGCGTCCAGGACGGCCCGGCGCAGGGCGTCGAGCCGAGGCGGTGCCGGAGTCGGCTCGTCGACCCACGGCCACCACATCTCGACGTTGCTGAAACCGTTTGCGGCAACGGCCGCCGGGCGCTCCAGGAGCGGCAGTTCGGTGTGGAGGATCGACACGTTGACGGTGTACCGCCGGTCCGCGAGGGCCATCGCCGCTCCAGGGTGCGCATTTCGGATGCCGGAAGACGGATTCTGGCACAGCGGATGCGGAGCCCCCGTTTCCGGACGGCTTCCACAACCCCCTGCGCCCGCCCGCCCCCGTCCGCAACAGTGGACGCATGAGCCTGACGACCGACGGCAGAGCCCCCGGCCCCGTCCGTTTCCACCTCCGCTGCGACCGAGGCGACTGCGCCGCCCGCGCGGTCTTCGAGCTGGTCATCACGGAGCCCCGCCCGGACATCGGGAAGAACCTCATGGGCCACCTCCTGCACGAGGCGACGGCGGCGGTCCCCCACATCACCGAGCTGGGCTGGATCTTCATCCAGGGCGGCGAGGGCTACTGGTGCCCCCGCTGTGCCGGCCACCGCACCGGCCCGCCCCCCGTCACCGTCCTCCAGGACCCGACGGCCCCGGGACGACGGACCAGGCGCCGACGCCCGAGGTGAGGGCCGGGGTGAGGGCTGCCGCCCGACCGGCCCGCGCGTTAGGTTGACCCCGTGCGATTGAGAGTGGAGTTCACGACCGAGCCCTTCGACCTCGACGAGGTGCCCGGACACGCGCTCGCGGCCCGCCGGGCGCTGGACGCGGCGGAGCTGGACGCCGTCGACGTCGGCCCGTTCGGCAACACCGCCGAGGGGGACGCGTCCTCGGTGCTCGGCGCCGTGGACGTCGTGCTGCGCGAGGCGCTGGGGGCCGGCGCCACCCGGGTCACGCTCCAGGTGAACGTCCTGGGGGAGAAGGCGTGACCGCCCCCGACGCTTTCATCACGGCCGTGAAACCCCTGGTGGACGCCATCGGCGGCGAGCTGCTCCCGGCCGACGAGGCCGGCCCCGACGACGTCGTCCTCACCTGGGCCGGCGCCGACGCCGTAGCCGTCCGGCTGCCGCAGCTCGCCGACTCCCTCGATCACATCCTGGCCGCGATGGAGAGAAAACTCGGGAAACCGCTTGCCGACCTGGACCGCAGGGCCAAACAGGAGGTCGTGCGGACGCTGGAGGCGCGGGGGGCGTTCGCCGTACGGCACGGGGTGGAGACGGTCGCGAGCGCGCTCGGGGTGAGCCGGTTCACCGTCTACAACTATCTGAACCGGGAGAAAGGGGCCTGAGGCGGGCGCTCCCGGCTCACGTAACCCAGAATTTTCAACAATCTGTTGACGAACGTTCGTGCGGCGGCGTTAGCTGACGCCGTGACGCCCCCACCCCCGGGCCTGGCCCGCTTCAACACCCTCGCGGAACCCGCCGCGACCGCCGCCCTCCACGCGGTGTGCACCAGCACGGCCTGGGTGCGACACCTGCTCGCGGCCCGCCCGTACCCCACCGCCGAGGCCCTGTACGACGCCGGCGAGACAGCCGTCCACGATCTGGACGACGCCGGACTGGACGAGGCCCTCGCCGGGCACCCGGCGATAGGCCGCCCCCGGCCGGGCGACCCGGCGTCGGCGCGCGAACAGCGCGGGATGGCCGACGCGGACCCGGAGCTGAGGGCGGAGATGCTCGCACTGAACCTCGCCTACCAGGAACGTTTCGGCCACGTCTTCCTGATCTGCGCGACCGGCCTGACCGGAGCCGCGATGCGCGACGCCGCCCGGGAGCGGCTCGGGAACACGCCGGAGCGCGAACGCGAGATCGTCCGCACCGAACTCGGCAGGATCAACCGCATCCGGCTCGTACGACTCGTCGAAGGTGACCCCGCATGACCAGCACCGTGTCCACGCACATCCTGGACACCTCCGTCGGCCGCCCGGCCGAGGGGGTCCCGGTCCGCCTCTTCGTCCGTGCGGACGGTGACTGGCGGGCTGCGGGTGCTTCGGTGACCGACGCCGACGGCCGCTGCAAGGACCTCCCGCCGCTCCCCGAAGGGACCACGCACGCCCGCCTCCTCTTCGAGGTCGACACGGCGTTCTTCCCCGAGGTGGCCGTCGCGTTCGCGGTGGCGCCGGGCGAGCACTACCACGTACCGCTGCTGCTGAATCCGTTCGGCTACTCCGTCTACCGAGGGAGCTAGGACCATGACCCGCGCACTTCTGGGCCAGAACCAGTACGGCAAGGCCGAGACCCGCGTCGTGCGGATCGTCCGCGACGGCGCCACGCACCACATCAAGGACCTGAACGTCTCGATCTCCCTCAGCGGCGACATGACCGAGGTCCACTACTCCGGCTCCAACGCCACCGTCCTGCCGACCGACACCACCAAGAACACGGTGTACGCGTTCGCCAAGGAGCACGGCATCGACTCCGCCGAGGAGTTCGGCATACTCCTCGCCCGGCACTTCGTGAGTTCACAGGAGACGATCCATCAAGCGCGCGTCCGCATAGAGGAGTTCGGATGGGAGCGGATCGCCAACGGAGGAGAGGGCGAGCACTCCTTCGTCCGCACGGGGCAGGAAACCCGCCTGACCCAGGTCACTTTTGACGGAACGTCATGGGAAGTGGTCTCCGGGCTGAAGGACCTCACCGTCCTCAACTCCACCAACTCCGAATTCTGGGGCTACGTCAAGGACCAGTACACGACCCTCCCCGAGGCGTACGACCGGATACTCGCGACCGACGTCACCGCCCGCTGGCGCGTCAACTGGTCCGGCGGGGAAGGGGAGATGCCCGACTGGCAGGAGTCGTACGCGGAGACGAAGCGGCACATCCTCGAAGCGTTCGCCGAGACGTACTCGCTCTCCCTCCAGCAGACCCTGTACGCGATGGGCGCCCGCGTCGTCGAACACCGCCCGGAGATCGACGAGATCCGCTTCTCCCTCCCCAACAAGCACCATTTCCTCGTCGACTTGAAGCCCTTCGGCCTCAAGAACGACAACGAGGTGTACTTCGCCGCCGACCGCCCTTACGGCCTGATCGAGGCGACGATCCTGCGCGACGGCGCCGAGGCGCGCATCCCGGCCGACCTCACCAACCTCTGACCACGCCTCTTTGAACGTGCCTTTTCCCGAAAGGACTTGAGCGATGGCCCAGCGCATCGTCATCGAGAACGCGGCGATCGCGACCGTGGACGCCGACGACACGGAACACGAGACCGGCCACGTCGTCCTGCACGGCAACCGCATCGAATCGGTCGGCGCGGGCCGGGCCCCCGAGGGCCTCACCGACGTCACCCGCCGCATCGACGCGACGGGCCATCTGGTGACTCCCGGACTGGTCAACACCCACCACCACTTCTACCAGTGGATCACCCGGGGCCTGGCCACCGACCACAACCTCTTCGACTGGCTCGTCGCCCTGTATCCGACGTGGGCGCGCATCGACGAGCCGATGGTCCGCGCCGCCGCGCGCGGCTCCCTCGCGATGATGGCCCGGGGCGGCGTCACCACCGCCATGGACCACCACTACGTCTACCCGCGCGGCACCGGCGACCTGGCGGGCGCGATCATCGACGCCGCCCGTGACATGGGCGTCCGCTTCACCCTCGCGCGCGGCTCCATGGACCGGGGCGAGTCGGACGGCGGCCTCCCCCCGGACTTCGCGGTCGAAACGCTGGACGGCGCCCTCGCGGCCACGGAGGAGACGGTCCGCCGCCACCACGACCCCTCCTTCGACGCGATGACCCAAGTCGCCGTCGCCCCCTGCTCACCCTTCTCCGTCACCACCGAACTCCTCCGCCAGGGCGCCGAGTTGGCCCGCCGCCTCGGCGTGCGCCTGCACACGCACGGCTCGGAGACGGTGGAGGAGGAGAAGTTCTGCCACGAGTTGTTCGGCATGGGGCCCACCGACTACTTCGAGTCGACGGGCTGGCTCGGCGAGGACGTCTGGATGGCCCACTGCGTCCACATGAACGACTCCGACATCGAGGCGTTCGCCCGGACGCGGACGGGGGTCGCCCACTGTCCCTCCTCCAACGCCCGGCTGGCCGCCGGGATTGCCCGCGTTCCCGACATGCTCGCCGCCGGCGTCCCGGTGGGCCTCGGTGTCGACGGGACCGCGTCCAACGAATCCGGGGAACTGCACACGGAGTTGAGGAACGCGCTGCTGATCAACCGGTTGGGGGCGCATCGGGAGGCGGCGTTGAACGCCCGGCAGGCGTTGCGGCTGGGGACGTACGGAGGTGCCCAAGTCCTGGGCCGCTCCCGGGAGATCGGGTCACTTGAGGTCGGCAAGCTGGCCGACCTGGTGCTGTGGCGGATGGACACGCTGGCCCACGCGTCGATCGCCGATCCGGTGACGGCGCTGGTGTTCGGGGCGGCGGCTCCGGTGACCGCTTCGTTCGTGAACGGGCGTCAGATCGTGGAGGGCGGGCGGTTGTTGACGGTGGATGAGGAGGAGGTCGCTCGGGAGACGCGGGGGGAGGCGCGGAGGCTGGCGGGGATTGTGGCGGGGTGAGGGGGCTCGACGATGTGCCCCGCCTGCTGGGCCGCTCGGCGCGGACGTACCAGGAGTGGGCTCGCGGCCACTTGGAGGCGTTCAGGACGGCTTGAGCGGCCGGTGGGTGTTCACCTCCTCCGGGGCGAGGCCAGCAGATACCGCTCCCGGGACCGCGCGTCGGCGTGCTCGCTCACCTGCCACCCGGCCGCCTCCAACACCCGCGCACAAGCCGCGAGTTCCGCCCCGTACACCCCGACCGCCGCAGGCTGCGGCGTCGCCCGGACCCGGTACCCGGCGTCTCCCTGATCCGCCCCCGCGGGCCGCTGCCCCGCCGCCTCCAGCGCCAGCGCGGCGGCCCGCACCAGATGCGTACGCTCCCACTCGCACGGCCGCCCGGTGTCACCGTCCGGACTGGTCATCCGCCGCAGTTCCAGCAGCCCCTGCCAGGCGCTGTGCACCTCCCGCGCCCGGGAAGGCCCGACGGGCCCCTCCTCCCCGCCGATCCGCGCGACGAACACCCCGTCGGCGGCCTGCGGAACGGCCGGAGCGGCCTCCCGCGGGCGCTCCTCCCGCACCCGATGCCCGGCCGGCGTCAGAAAGAAATCATGCGGCGGCCGGGGATGCCGGAACGCCAGCCCCTTCTTCACCAGCGCGTCGAGCTGTGCGGCCGTCCCCCTCAACCGTCCGGTAACCGGTTCAGCGGCATCGATCACCCGCCGCTGTGCGGCGCTCGGCGGTCGGATCACATCGCACCTCCTCTCCTACGGGGAAGGCTACGACGCGCCTCTGACAACCGGCTGCGGACCGTTACTGCCGATACCCGCTGAGGAACCTCCCGATCCTCCCGATGGCCGCCTCCAGATCGTCCGCGTGCGGCAGTGTGAGGATCCGGAAGTGGTCCGGGGTGGGCCAGTTGAAGCCCGTTCCCTGGACGACCTGGATCTTCTCGCGCAGGAGGAGGTCGAGGACGAATTTCTCGTCGTCGTGGATGGGGTAGACCTTGGGGTCGAGGCGGGGGAAGGCGTACAGGGAGCCCTTGGGACGGACGCAGGAGACGCCGGGGATCTCGTTGAGCTTGCGCCAGGCGACGTCGCGTTGCTCGTAGAGGCGTCCGCCGGGGGCTGTGAGGTCGTTGATGGACTGGCGTCCGCCCAGGGCCGCCTGGATGGCGTACTGCGCGGGCGCGTTGGCGCACAGGCGCATGGACGCCAGCATCGTCAGGCCTTCGAGGTAGTTCTTCGCGTGCTGTGTGGGACCGGTTACCACCAACCAGCCCGAGCGGAAGCCCGCCACGCGGTAGGTCTTCGAGAGGCCGCAGAACGTGAGGACGACGAGGTCGGGGGCGAGGGCGGCGGCGGAGTGGTGGACGGCGTCGTCGTAGAGGATCTGGTCGTAGATCTCGTCGGCGAAGACCATCAGGCCGTGGCGGCGGGCCAGATCGAGGATGCCCTCGATCACCTCCTTCGGATACACCGCGCCCGTCGGGTTGTTGGGGTTGATGATCACGACCGCCTTGGTCCGGTCGGTGATCTTCGACTCCATGTCGGCGAGGTCCGGGTTCCACTCGGACTGCTCGTCGCAGATGTAGTGCACGGCCTTGCCGCCGGCGAGGGTGGTGACGGCCGTCCAGAGGGGGAAGTCCGGTGCGGGGATGAGGATTTCGTCGCCGTCCTCGATCAGCGCCTGGACGGCCATCGAGATCAGCTCGGAGATGCCGTTGCCCAAGTAGACGCTGTCGACGTCGACTTCGAGGCCGAGGTGCTGGTAGCGCTGGGCCACCGCGCGCCGCGCGGAGAGGATGCCGCGCGAGTCGGTGTAGCCGTGCGCCTGCGGGAGCATCCGGATCATGTCCTGGACGATCTCCTCGGGCGCCTCGAACCCGAAGAGCGCGGGGTTTCCGGTGTTGAGCCGCAGGACGCTGTGGCCCGCCTCCTCCAGTGCGTTGGCGTGCTCGATCACCGGCCCGCGGATCTCGTAGCAGACCTCGCTGAGCTTGTTCGACTGCCGGAACTCCATGCGTCCCTCCGGAAACTTGTGTTGCTTGGTTTTACCAAGCCCCCGCTTGGAAAGTCCAACAACATGTCTAGACTGCGTCGCATGTCACCTCGCCGAAGCTACGACCAGTACTGTTCCGCCGCCCGCGCCCTCGACGTCGTCGGCGACCGCTGGACCCTGCTGATCGTCCGGGAGCTGCTCGCCGGCCCGCGCCGCTACACCGACCTGCACGCCGACCTCCCCGGCGTCAGCACGGACGTACTCGCCTCCCGGCTCAAGGACATGGAACGCGACGGCCTCACCGTCCGCCGCAGGCTCCCCCCGCCCGGCGCGGCGTACGTCTACGAACTCACCGCACGGGGCCGGGAGTTGCTGCCGGTCCTCCAGGCGCTCGGCGAGTGGGGGCAGCCCGAGCTGGGAGAGCGCCGCCCGACCGACGCGGTCCGCGCCCACTGGTTCGCCCTCCCCCTGCTGCGCGCGCTGGAGGGCGAGGGCGTCGTCCAGGTACGGCTCGACGAGGGGGAGTTCCACCTGCACGTCGGCGAAGCGGAAGGACCCGTGTACGGCGACGGCCCCGCTCCCGGCGAACCCGACGCCCGTCTCGTCCTGGACACGGAGACGTGCACGGCCATAGCGCAAGGGGAGTTGACGCTGGACGACGCCGTCCGCACCGGCCGGGTCGAGGTGAGCGGCGAGGGGGTGCTCGCCAAAGCGCTGCGCGACGCATGAACTCTCGCGGACGTGAGAAGAGGCCCACCGGAGTCGATCCGGTGGGCCTCTTCGGCCGGGCCTCTTCAGCGATATGACGGAGTATCAGGCACCCGGCGGCACGCGGGACGGCCGACCCGACCCCCGCGTCAGCGAGTACCCCCAGATCCCCGCGAGCGCGGCCAGCATCGCCCCTATCCCGGTCCACACCCAACGGCTCGACCACCAGCCGGACGCCCACCCGTCCTCGGGCTCCAGGCTGAACAGCGTCGCCTTGGAGTCCTTCGCCTTCGTCACCGAGATCCCCGGCACGAGCGGCTCGGACAGCGACCCGTCGACCGCCGCCGCGCCGCCGATCTCCTTGGAGTCCACGCGGAGTTCGGCGGAGACGGGCAGACCGAGATCGGCGGTCTTCACCCCGACGGTCGTCAGCCGCACGTAGTACGTACCGGGCAGCGGGTCGTTGGCCCACGCCTCCGACCAGGCGCGCACCGTCCGCAGCACGCAGGCGAGCTCCAGCGAGGTGTCGCCCTGCCCGGCGGTCCGCGTCTGCGCGCCGTACTGGCACGCCTGGCGGCGGCGCAGACCGTCGTACACGTCGAGCTGCCAGGTCTGCCCGGTCTGGGCCTGGGGCAGCTTCAACGTGGCCTTGACCGTGGGGCGTTGGCCCGCGTCGGCCGGGAACGACCAGTACATGTAGTCACCGGTCGAACCGCTCGCCGTGGCCGTCTGACCCTGCTCGATCTCCGCCGCCGTACGGAAGGACGTACCCGCGGAGACCGGCACCTTCACGTCGCCGGAGGCGCTCGGGGAGGGCGTGGAGTCGGCGACCGCAGGGGCGGCGGCCAGGCCCAGCGCCAGCAGGGCGGCACTCAACACTCGGGTGATACGCATCAGTTCGTCCTCCACACCGCGAAGCGCCAGCGCGACAGCCAGCCCCAGAGCAGACCCGCCAGGAAACCGACGAGCACCAGCACGCCGAGCAGCCACCAGCCGCGGCCCAGACCGAACGACGCGACGTCGCTCGCCTGCGACGGGGCGTCCACCACGTCCACCGTCAGCTCCAGCGGCAGACCGGGCGTCGTCTTCACGCCGGCAGCCGGGGAGAAGGAGTTGGTGATCTGGATGCACACGGTCTCGGCCGGAGCGTCATCGTCGTCGCTGTCCGCCTTCGGATAGCGAAGTCCCGTCGACAGCACGTCCGTTCGGCCCGTGCCGGACGCCTCGCCGCGCACGATCTCCCGGCCGCTCCGCGTCACCGCCCGCACCAGCAGACCGTAGTTGGGGTTCACGGCCCGGTCCGCCGAGACGCTCACCGAACTGCGCAGCTCCTGGCCCGGCTTGACGTCGACCTTGTACCAGCGCTGCTGCGCGAACTCCGTACGGTCCGTGTACAGACCGGACTTCAGGGCCGGCGCGGTCGCACAGGACGTGCCGCCCTCGGTGGCGACCGGCGTCACCACGGGCGTGGCCGCGCGGTCCACCAACTGGTTGACCTTGTCGGTGAGTTCGGTGGTGTGCTCCACCGACGTGTACGTCCCGCCGGTCGCCTCCGCGATACAGCTGAGCTGCTGGCGCATCTTCGTGTTGGGCACCAGGCCCAGCGTGTCGATGGTCAGGCCGATGCCCTTGGCCGCGATCTCGCGGGCCACCACGCAGGGGTCCAGCGGGGGACAGGTGTCCTCGCCGTCACTGATCAGCACGATCCGCTTCGAACCGGTGCCGCCCTCCAGGTCGTCGGCCGCCGCGAGCAGCGCCGGGCCGATCGGCGTCCAGCCGGTCGGGGAGAGCGTCGCCACCGCCGCCTTCGCCTCGGTGCGGTCCAGCGGGCCGACCTTGTACAGCTGCGAGGTGTCCTTGCAGCCCGTCTTCCGGTCGTCGCCCGGGTAGTTGGCGCCGAGGGTCCGGATACCGAGCAGGACGGTCTCCGGGGTCGCGTCGAGCACCTCGTTGAACGCCTGCTTGGCCGCGGCCATCCGCGTCCCGCCGTCCATGTCCTTCGTCCGCATGGAGCCGCTGACGTCGAGCACCAGGTCGACCTTGGGCGAGAGGGCGGTGGTTTCGTCGGCCGCCGCCGCGGTCGGGAACGCGAGCCCGACCACGAGCGAGGCGAGCAGAGCGCATACTCCCGCCGCCAGCCGTTGTGTTCTGATCATCGACGGATCTTACGGACCAGGGGGGTTCGGCTTCAAAACGGGCCCGCCACGGGGACGGGGAGACGGCCGCCGGGGAACACCCCTGGAAACCGGGTCAGTTCTCCAACGGGTTGGGCAGCAGCGCCCATTGGTCCCCGCGCACCCCGGGCGACAGCCGCATCAGCGTCAACGCCTTCGTGGGGAGCGGCTGTTCACGCAGCGCCGCGAGGTCGGGGGTGGGCGGGAGGTCCGGGAGGGCCGACTCCAGTGCCGTCGCCAGTGCCGTCCGGCCGCCCGCCGTCGAGCCCAGCGCGCCCGCCACCAGTGAGCCGAACAACTTGCTGCGCAGGGCCGTCACGTCGTCGGTGAGGATGCGCTCGGGGAGATCGGGGAGGTCGATTCCGTGCCGGGCCAGGCGAGTCGGGCTCACCCGGATGTCGGCGAGGTCCCGGTACACCAGCCGCAGCGGGGCGCCCTCCGCCGACAGGACGACCAGGAGGTTCTGGCCGTGCGCCTCCAACGCCACGCCCAGATCGAGGAGTCGGAGCCCGACCGTCAGGCAGAGGCGGGCGAAGTCCGCCAACCACCCCGTCCGGGACGGGAGTTCCGTGGTGGCCAGCGCCGCCACGGGCACGATGTGCTCGCCCGGCGCCGCGTACCGCTGCGGCGACTCCCGCCAGACGGCCGCGAGATCGGGGGAGTCGGCCGTCGCCGCGCCCGGGGTGCGGGTGACGTGCAGCAGGCCGTCCGTGCGGGCGGCCACCGTCTCCGCGAACGCCGAGAGGGCCGCCGAGGCGAGGACCGAGCCGACGGAGATGTCCCGCACGGACGAGGTCAGACGCGCGCTGAGCGCCGTCTTCACGTGCGGGCCGCCCTCGGGGAGGGCGAGCGTGCGCAGGGACATCAACGGGTGTGCGGTCAGCCCCGTGTCGCCCGTCCGCTTCAGGACGTGCCGGGCCTGCCACGGGTGCACCGGGATCAACAGCCGTCCGCTGTCCCGCAGTTCCGCCGGCCACTCGCCCGACACGAGGCACTCCTCGACCGGCACCGGGACGAGGCTCAGCCGCACCACCGCGCGGTGCTCCGGGCCGTACGCGAGCTGCTCGGCCACCGAGAAGCCGGGGCGGGAACGGCAGTTGGGGTGGTAGGGGTGGCCGTCGACGACCCGTTGCTCCCACTCCCAGTCCGGCACGGGCCAACCGTCCGACGGCTCCTGCCGGTTCGCCCGCGACAGCGCCAATGACGCCGTGCTGTGCGCGAGTTCGGTCGCGAAACCGGCCGAGTGCGGCACCCCGAGGTCCGTCATCAGCCGCGCGGGATCGTCGTACGCGGTCCCCGCCAGGCCGACGGCGGTGACGTAGCCGTCCGTCGCGAACGGGTCGGGGTGCGGGCCGTGCAGGCGGCGGCCGTCGGCCAGGCGCAGGGTGAGGCCGTCGGCGGCCGGTTCGTGGGCGGCGATCCAGGGCAGCGGCT
>NZ_JBTYMC010000150.1:0-15865 GCF_054880855.1 Streptomyces sp. S6
GCGGGCCACCAGGGCGTCGCGGGCGTGCACCGAGCCGACCACCGCGTCGCCGTCGCGGACCAGCAGGCGGCTGCGGTCGTGGGCCGCGGTGAGCGCGAGGATCGCCTCGACGTCCGCGTCGGCGGGGACCGACGTGATGTGCTCGGCGGGCACCTGGAGTACCGAGACCGGCACTTGAGGCTCCGTCAGGGAGTTGGTGATCAGCTCGGAGTCGTCCTTGCTGATCAGCCCGATCCGCTCCGACTCCTCGACGAGGTGGGCGAGTTGCTCCCGGTTGTGGACGGACACCAGCTCGCCGCGCGGGGTGACCCGGCACAGCCGGACCAGGGCGTTGCTCACCGCGTTGAGGGCGCTGAGCAGCGGGCGGACGACCTTGACGATGCCCCGGAACATCGGGGACAGCAGCATCGCCGAGCGCTCGGGGTGCGCGATCGCCCAGGATTTCGGGGCCATTTCACCGACGACCATGTGCAGGAAGACGACCACGATCATCGCCACGGCGAACGCGATGCCGTAGCTGACCGCGCTCGGTAGCCCCAAGTCGTGGAGGATCGGGTCGAGTTCGTGGGAGATCGCCGGTTTGGACACCGAGCCGAGGCCCAAGGTGCAGACGGTGATGCCGAGTTGGGCACCTGCCAGCATCAGGGACAGCTCCCGCATGCCGGCCAGGGCCGCGCCCGCGCCGCGCTTGCCCTCGGCCGCCGCCTTCTCCATGCGGTGCCGTTTGGCCGCCACGAGCGCGAACTCGGCGGCGACGAAGAACCCGCTGCCGGCCAGCAGCAACAGGGTGACGAAGAGTGCCATCGGGAAACTCATGACGACCGCACCTCCAGGCGGACCCGCTCCGGGACATGGCGGTCGAGGGTACGGACGTCGATCGTCGCCGAACTCCCGTCCGCAAGAGGGACGTTCAGGCTGTCCCCGACGGTCGGGAAGCGGCCGAGGCGGTCGACGATCAGCCCGGCGACGGTGTCGTAGTCCTCCTCCTCGGGGAGGCGGACGCCGGTGGCCTCGGCGACCTCGTCGAGCCGGCGGCCCGCGTCGACCAGCCAGCCGGCGCCGTCCGCGACGGCGATCTCGGTGATGCGGTCGCTCTCGTCGGCGATGTCACCGACGAGCTCCTCGGCGATGTCCTCATAGGTGACGAGGCCCGCGACACCGCCGTGCTCGTCGAGGACGACCGCGAACTCGTCGTCCTGCGTGCGCATGTGCTCGACCGCGTCCGGCAGCGGAAGCGTGTCCGGCAGGAGCAGGGGGCGGCGGGCCGAGGCGCCGGCCGTCGTGGCCGTGAAGCGGTCGGCGGGCAGCGCCATCAACTCCCGTACGCCCAGCACGCCCGCGACGTCGTCGGGGTGGTCGCCGAGCACCGGATAGTTGGAGTGGCCGTGCTTGGCGATGAGTTCGACCGCCTCGGCCAGGGTCGCGTCCCTGCGGATGAAGACGGCGTCGGCGCGCGGGACCATCACCTCGTCGAGCGTGCGCTCGGAGAACTCCAGTGCGTGGTCGAGGAGTTGAGCGGTTGAGCCGGGCAACTCGCCCTGTTCCCTGGACTCTCCGATGAGATGGCCCAGCTCCTCCAGGGTCGCGCCGTGGTGCAGCTCCTCGACCGGCTCGATACCGGCCTTCCGCAGCAGCCTGTTGGCGGCGCCGTCGAAGACGTGCACCACCGGGCCGACGACCTTCAGGTACGACAGGGTCGACCCGGCCAGCGCCTTCGCGAGCCGCTCGGGCACGGCGATGGCGAGGTTCTTCGGGGCCAGCTCGCCGATGACCATCTGGACGACGGTCGCGAGCACGAAGGCGAGGACGACCGAGATCCCGCCGACCGCGCCCTCGGGGACGCCGATGTCGGTGAGCAGCGGTTTCAGCAACGCGGAGACGGAGGGTTCCGCGATGAAGCCGACGACCAGACCGGTGACGGTGATGCCGAGCTGGGCTCCGGAGAGCATGAACGAGAGGCGTTCCAGCACGGTCAGCGCGCGGGCCGCCTTCCGGTCGCCCTTCTCGGCCTCACGCGCGAGAGCCAGCCGGTCGGCGGAGACGTACGCGAACTCCTGGGCGACGAAGTATCCGGTGCCCAGCGTGAGGAGCAGGACGGCCAGCAGGCCGAGCCAGGCTTGCGCGGCGCTCATCGGACACCACCCCGCCGGGCGCCGCTCTCAGGGAGACCCGTAGTACTCAGGGTCGGGCGGGATGGTCGGGGACTGTGCCCCGGGGAGTCCGTCGAGCTGGCGGACACGCATTCACTCCTTGATCACAGAAACGTTCACTTCGAACGTTCGCCTTGGCAACGATTGTGGCCGAGACCCGGTTCCCGCGCCCGGCGGAGGACCACCTCCACCTGCGCGCACGGAAACGTCCGGCAACCGTTTTCAGCCGTTCCCGGCACACGGGCGCGAAGCTCTGCCACGCGTCGTACCACCGACCCTATTCTGCTTCTACTTGAATGTAGAAGGCTCACGCGTGAAGAACTCGCGCGTACCGGCCCGTGATGAAGGAGTGGACGCCACGATGGTGTTCAAGCGACTGCTCGGCTCGCTCGGCGTGGGCGGCCCCACGGTCGACACGGTCCTCGACCCGGCCCCCGTCCGTCCCGGCGGGGCCCTCTCGGGTCAGGTCCACCTCAAGGGCGGCGGCGCCGACTTCGACATCGAGCACCTCACGCTCGAACTCGTCGCCCGGGTGGAGGTGGAGCACGCGGAGGGGGAGAGCGACGGCGTCGTCGTCTTCGACCGGACCGTCGTCGGCGGCGGTTTCCGGCTCGCCGAGGGGGAGACCCGCAGCGTCCCCTTCACCCTGGCGCTGCCCTGGGAGACGCCGGTCACCGAGTTGTACGGGCAGCCCCTAGGGGTCGTCCTCGGGGTGCGGACCGAGCTGGCGGTCGCCGGTGCCAAGGACAAGGGTGACCTCGACCAGCTGACCGTCACGCCGCTGCCCGCGCAGGAGGCGGTCCTGGAGGCGTTCGGACAGCTCGGCTTCGGCTTCCGCTCGGCCGACCTGGAGTACGGCCGGATCGGCGGGACCGGGCAGCAGCTCCCCTTCTACCAGGAGATCGAGATCACCCCCTCGCCGCAGTACGCGGGGGTCTTCAACGAGATCGAGGTGACCTTCCTCGCGAGCCCCTCCGGGGTCGAGGTGGTTCTTGAGGCCGACAAACGCGGGGGCTACGGCGCCTCCTCCTCCGACACCCTCGGCCGCCATGTCGTCGGGCACCAGGACGTCCGGGACTGGAACGCCGAGGTCGAGGGGTGGGTACGGCAGCTCGCGGAGCACCGGGGGTCGTACGGGTACGGGGCCGCGGGGTATGCGGGGCAGGGGGCACCCGGGGGGTACGGGTCGTACGGGGAGCAGGCGCCGTACGGGGAGCACGGCAAGCACGACGGGTACGGGCCCGGCGGCGGTCATGAGGAGCGGCGTCGTTCCGGGCCGGGGATGGGGACGGCCATCGCGGCCGGGGCCGCCGGGCTCGCGGTCGGTGTCGTCGGCGGGATGGTCGCGGCGGAGGTCGTCGACGAGATCGGCGACTTCTTCGAGGGCGACGACGAAGAGGGCGAGGACTGACGTGTTCGGACTCAGTGAACTGGCGGTCATCCTCATCGTCGTCATAGTCGTCCTGGGCGCGAAGAAGCTGCCCGAGCTGGCGCGCTCGGCGGGGAAGTCGGCGCGCATCCTCAAGGCGGAGGCGCGGGCCGCGAAGGAGGAGGGGAAGCAGGTGGCCCCGGAGGGTGAGGGGGTGCCGCGGATCGTGCAGGGGGAGGCGGTGAGGCGGGAGGAGACGCCGCCGGACCAGCGGGCGGCGTCCTGAAGGGGGCTGGGGCGGGGCCAGTACCTGAGGGGTAGGGGGATACCTGGGAGGCAGCTCCGCAGAGGTACGGGGTCCTGTACCCGGAGACCTCCGGAGAACTCCCGGGGTCGGCCCCGTAGTACCCCTAGTACCCGTAGTACCTCAGCCGGCGTGCCTCAGTCGGCCCCGTGCTGGCGGCGGATGCGGGACGCGACCTCGTTGTGTTCCGTCTCCCACCAGGGGCGTACCCGGTCCGGCTCCTCGGAGTGATCGGATTGACCGGGGCGGGCGGGGCCGGGTGTCTTCGCGGAGCGGGCGGCGGCGGCGCGGGCCGCCTGTTCCTCGTCCAGGCGGCGGTCGAGTGCCGCCGCTTGGACGCGTTCCGTCCGGGCCCACTGGACGAGGATCGCCAACAGGAAGGGCAGCGCGACGAGTTCGGCGATGCTCAGCATGACGCCGCCGCCGAGCTGCTGGTCGTGACTGACGCTCGGGGCCCAGGCGGGCCGGTGGTGGAGGTACCAGGCGCCCGCGATGAGTGAGCCGTGCGTCATCACGACGAGCCCCGGTACGGCGTCGACGATGCCGTCGAGGAAGACCAGGGCGGCCCGCACGGGATGGGTGCACCAGGCCGGGAGGGTCTCCTCCTTGGTGAGTACGGGTATGACGAAGAGGCAGCCGGCGGCCAGGAGGTTCAGGTACATCAGCTCGTGGAGCCAGCCGACGCGCAGGGCCGTCGAGAAGTACGGCGTGAAGTAGACGGTCAGCTCGGTGACGAGCACCAGGGCCGTGCTGACGAGCGGGAACGTCAGCGCCCGTACGACCCGCCCGGTCATCGCCCGCCGCACCCTGTCCGCGGACCGCTCCGGCAGTGCCTCCACCGCCAGGCTCAGCGGGTCCCCGAGCGCGAGGCCGAGCGGGGCGACCAGGTCCAGCAGGATGTTCTGGACGGCGGCGGGCCAGAACACGACGTGGTCGTAGACGGCCAGCCCGGACATCGTGGCGACAAGGAGCGTGCCCAGGCCGAGCCCCGCGAAGGCGACCGTCCTGACGACCGGCCACCGTCCCCTCAGCCTCAATACGCCCCACCCGTAGGCGCCGCCGAGCGCAGCGATGAGCAGCAGCGCCGGGACGTCGAGCTGCCAGGCGGTGAGGAGGTGGGCGGGGGTAGGGGCGGGCAGGGCGTTCATCGGGGTCGTACCTCTCAGGTATTGCTTCGAGGCCCGACGGTAGTACTACCCCTGAGGTACGACGCACGCGGGCGGGGAGCCCACTACCCGCCCTTGACCTCGACTTTGCTTGAGGTCACAGGATGGGGTGCATGACGACAGACATCACCGGCACCACAGCCGCCGACGTCCGGGCCATCAAGGAGATCGTCGCCACCGTCGAGCGGACGCAGCGCGCGAAGGACCCGGAAGGGTTTCTCTCGCTGTTCCATCCCGACGCGCTCTGGACGACCGCGCACGGCAAGGTCCTGATCGGGCTCGACGCGATCGCCGGGTTCACCCGGGCCGTACTGCCCGCCGCGAGCTGGGACGGAGAGGTGAGCTACGAGCCGGTGCACATCCAGTTCCTGCGGCCCGACGTGGCGGCGGTGAAGGTGCGGCAGGTGTACCGCTCGGCCGAGGGGGAGTCCGAGGGCGCCCCGCTCTACGTCATGACGCGACAGGGCGACGGGAGGTGGCTGCTGCACGCCTGCCAGAACACGGAGGTGAAGGGGTGAGCGGTCAGTGGCCGGACGGAGGCTCGAAGCAACCGGTCTCCAGGTAGGGGCCGTTGGTGGACACCTGGTAGTTGGTCTTCTGGACGAAGGCGGTGACGCAGGCGTCGTCGTGGACACGGAGGCCGATCCTCGCGCCCTCGGGGGTGACGTAGTCGTCGTCCACGTAGCGGGGAGTCATCGCCTCGACGTCGAGGGTGCCGCCCAGGGAACGGCCGCCGGCGTCGAAGCGCTGTTCCTCGTAGCCGAGTTGCAGCATCGCCTTGCGGACCGTTGCCGGGTCCCACTTCTTCTGCTGCCAGAGCCTCTTGAGGACGGGTTCGATGCGGGCGGCCTCGCGCTGGGCGTCGGCGGCGCTGGCGTCGGACATCTCGCCGGGGATGCGGAAGCCGTTGTTCTCGCGGTAGTGAGGGGCGCCGTCGCCGGCTCCGGGCTCCACGTAGGGGGAGGCGGGAGGGGTGGAGGCGCCGGGAGTACTACGGGTCCCGTCAGGGGTCGTACGGGTATCGGGGGTCACCCCCGCTGTCCCACCGCTCGCACCCGCCGTCGCGTGCTCCCTGCCGCAGCCGCCGAGCGTCAGTGCGGCGACGACGATCAGGGCCGCTGTCGCAGCGCCCTTCCTCATGGATACCTCCGGCATGCCCATGTCCCCCGTTACAGACCGAACCCACCCTAGAGGACCACACCGCACCTGCCCCTGAGTACTCGCTCTCAGGGAGTAGCCCACCCCTACGCCCCCTGTTCCAACAACCCCTTGAGGCGGGCCAGGTCCGCGCGGACCATCCCCGCGTCCCGCTCGAACTCGGCGTCGCTCACGCCCGGTTGGCGCCGGAGGGTGAAGACGAACTCGCACTGGCCGTCGCCGTAGGGGATGACCCTGATGGGGTTGTGGACGGTCTCCCCCGTAGGGAAGGTCACGTAGTGGTCGAGGACTCCGAGGTCGTTGTCGGGGGTGAACGTCACGGTGACACGGCCGAGGAGGTCGGAGTGGGCGACCCACTCGCCGTCGGCCTTCTCCACGGTGTCGCCGAGGCCGTGTGCCCAGGCGGGGAGGTGGGTGGGGTCGGCGGCGTAGCGGTAGACGTCGGGGGCGGGGCGGGCGATGCGGACGGCGAGATGGAGAGAGTCGGTGTTGTTCATCCGCCGAACGTAGCGAGCGGGAGGCGCAGGGGTCTTGAATGAATCGGACGGGGCGCGAACCCGGCCGAGAAACAGGACATGACCGGGAACCGACGCATTAACTTCTACGTTCCTGTAGAAGATGTAGGCAGGTAAAAATAGGGCGGCCGGGAGTGGGCGCCCCTGGTTTTTGGAGTGTTCATGGCCCTGTGGGACCGCATCAAGGACTCCGCATCGCAGATGCAGAACCAGCTCGTCGCGAAGAAGAACGACCTCAAGAGCGGCGCGTTCCGTGACGCGAGCATGGCCATGTGTGCGCTCGTGGCGGCGGCGGACGGCCACATCGACCCGTCGGAGCGGCAGCGCGTCGCCCAACTCATCGCAGGCAACGAGGTGTTGCAGAACTTCCCGGCGGACGACCTGCGCCGGCGTTTCGAGGACAACCTCAACAAGCTGACCACCGACTTCGACTTCGGCAAGGTCAGCGTGCTCCAGGAGATCGCCAAGGCCAAGAAGAAGCCCGCCGAGGCCCGCGCCGTCATCCAGATCGGCATCGTCATCGGCGGTGCCGACGGCGACTTCGACAAGGACGAGCAGGCCGTCGTCCGCGAGGCCTGCTACACCCTCGACCTCCCGCCGCACGAGTTCGACCTCTGAGCCGAACCCGCCGGGTGCCGGACTCCGGGTAGTACGGGGTCCGGCACTTCAGGGGTACTCCCCGGGTACTACTGGTTACCCGGGGAAACACCGGTCGCGGAAGGTCCGGCGCCGACGGATCGACGGCGTCTCCGTCCGCCGCCGCACGACGCGGGCAGCCCCTTCACCCTCGTCGTACGACGGCTCGAACCTCTCACGGGTCCACCGGCATGTTCGGGACACCGCTGTCGATGACGCAGTTGCCGGCGGGGTCCTGGGCGTGCGACTGGCTGTCGCCGGGGGCCGTGCCGGTGGAGGTGGGCCGGTCCGGTGAGCCGGTGGGGGACGTGGAGGGGCCGCAGGTGGAGCCGGTGCCCGGGGTGGCCCCGCTGCTCGGGTCCGCCGCGGAACCGGGGCTCGAACCGGCTCCCGAGCCCGGCCCGGCGGGCTCGCCCGCCTCCCCGCCCGTGCCGGAGACGCCGGTCGGCGGATCGACGGGCTTGCTCCCGTCCGTGCCGCAGGCGACCAGTGCGCAGGCCAGCGCCCCGATGGTCACGGCGAGCCGAACTCGTAAGACTCCAGGCATGAGTTGACCTCTCCACGTCGTACGCCCGGCAGGCGCCGGACGCCGGATGGCGCGTGTGCGTCAGTAGGTAGAGTAGGTGTTGAAGGCGTCGCCGACCCATGTCGCGAAGTACGGCGAGCGCATCTCGGTCGGGTTGTCACGGCGTTCGGTGTTGCTGTTCACGCCGTTGACGTACCCGCTCCAGTAGACGTTGTCGTCCTTGCCGAAGAGCCAGGGCCCGCCGCTCGACCCGCCGGTCATGTTGCACGGCATCTTGATCTGGTCGGCGATGGAGGAACTGCGCTGCGAGGTGGTCGCGGAGCAGAAGTACTGCCACTGGCCGTCGAAGGCACCGGACGCCGGATACCCCATCGCGACCATGAAGCGGTCCTTGGGGTAGTTCCACTGGATCCCCAACCCGCCCACAGCGTTGACGAGTTCACCGGACGAGTTCGGCGAGGTGATGACGATGCCGACGTCGTAGCCGAAGTTCCCGCTGTTGACCCAGCCGTTGAACGCGACGAGCGTCTCGGCCCACCAGGTCCCGTACGGCCGGTTGCCGTAGTTGTAGTAGGGCACGAACTGCCAGTTGGAGGCCCACCCTTGACCGGGCCCGCCGTGCACGCAGTGGCCCGCCGTGAACACCATGTTCTTGTTCGTGCTGTTGACCGCGGAGCCCGAGCACACGTAGTCGATGCCGTCGGAGCCCCGGAAGAACACCTTGCCCACCACCTGTGTGGCGGTGACCTTCAACTTCGGTGCACCCGGGGCCGTCTCGACCCTCTTGCCGGCGACGGGTTCCGACCCCGTCGTCGCCCCGCCGATCGCCTCCTCGACGACGCTGTCCGGCACCTTCGAGTCCCCCACCGCCTTGGGCGGTACGGCAGCCGCCATGCGCTCCGGTGTCCAGTACTCCGCCGTCAGCGCCTGCGCCGACGGCGAGACCCGGTGTTCAACGGCCTTCGACGCAGCGGCAGTTGCCTGTCCCTCGGCCGCGACGACCGTCGACGGCGCGAAGGCGAGCCCGAAGGCGACGCCGGCCGCGAGCAGGTATCTACATCGCTTGTACAACACGTGACACCCTCCCCATCTACTGGCATGTCCACGCAAGCCTCCAAAGCTCGGGCAACTCCTGTCAACCACCCCATTGAGATACAGAGTCCGGATATCGCGCCGACACGGCACACCGACATGCCCCGGCTACACCACTCTTGACGTGACGTCACATCCCGTTCCCCCGACGGATGTTGCCATTCGCGCACAACCCGCAGACGGCAGGGCGGACCGGCCGCACAGCGGCCTCACAGCTTCGGCCGCCCGGCCGCCGGTCAACACCTTGGCCGAGAGCAGCCCTCGGACAACACCGCACCACCCGGCGCGAGTTGCACAAGAACCCCGGCCTGCCCACCCGGCGGACGACGCCCCAGTACCGTACCGAGCACGTCCGGCGCCCTCTCAGAGCGGCGTGGCCGCGTGCAGGATGATGAACATCGTCACCGCCGAGTTCGCGGACGACATCGCCGAGATCGCCGTCCCCGCGGCGGCCCCCCACGCCGCGAGGCCCACCGCCGTGAACATGGACGGCCAGTGCCGGACCAAGGGGGCGGGACCCAGAAGTGCCGCCACCCGGCGGGGAATCGGCCCGGGGGCGGCGAACCCGGCGAGCGCCGGCACCGGTGCCCCCCGGGACAGCAGCGCCGCCTTCCCGATGGCCCGCGCGACCGTGCGGCGGCTGCCGATCACCACTGCCGCGTCCTCGTCCGCCCAGCGTTCCGTCGTGTAGGAAACGGCCGTGGAAAGCGGTCGCAGAAACGGGTTGGCACGGGCCGCGAGCTGGACGGTCAGCAGGTACCGGTGGTGGCGGGCCGTGAGGTGCGCGCGCTCGTGGGCGAACAGCGCCCTGCGCTCGCCCGGGTCCAGGCTGCCCAGCAGCGCCGTCGTGACGACGATGCGGTCACGGCGGGCGCCAGGGAGGGCGTAGGCGTACGGGGTGTCGTCCCGTAGTACCGCCACCTCCGTGGAGGGAAGACCCGTAAGGGCCCGATGGGCGCGGCGGCGCAGGCGGAAGTGGTGCCAGGCGGTGCGGACGCAGACGCCGATGACGGCGAAGAGGGCGGGGATGGCGGCCTTGCCCGCGACCTCGTCGTAGGGGACGGCCGCGCGGACCTCGGGGTCGGACCAGCCGTCGGGTAGGGGGTTACCTGGGAGTTGCGCCGTTCCGACGACCATCAGGAGGGCCAGGCAGACCGTGCTGCACAGGGCCATGACCGCGGCCATCGCGGTGAGGAGGCGGGTGGCGGCGCGCGGGTGGAGGTGCTGTTCGGCGAGGCGCGCTATCGGCCAGGCCGTCAGGGGCAGGATCAGGGGGAGGAAGATGAAGAACCCCATACGGCGTCAGTCTGTCCCTTCGCTCCCGGCCTCGCCCAGCAGCTCCCGCAGCAGCCGTTCGTCGTCCGCGCCGAGCCCGGTGACGAAGCTGGCGAGCACCGCCTCGCGGTCGCGCTCGCCGTCCAGGACCTTGCGCATCTTCCGTGCGGCCAGGCCGGCTTGGTCCGACGCGGGGGTCCAGGCGAAGGAGCGGCCCGCGCGCTCGCGGGTGACCGCGCCCTTCTCCAGGAGGCGGGTGAGGATCGTGATGACGGTGGTGTACGCCAGGTCGCCGCCGAGGCGCTCCTGGACCCAGCCCGCCGTCGCGGGTCCGTCCGCCGCGCGCAGGGCTTCGAGGACGAGCGCCTCCAGCTCGCCCTGTCCCCGTCGCCGGGGACGCTGTTCGTGGTCCGTCACGCCCTGTCTCCTCTCCCGCGCCGGATGTCTCCCCATCGTATAGACGCGTGTCACCCCGTAGGCCCCCCGTACTTTTATTTCTACACTGGTGTAGATTTAACGATCAGGGGGCCTCTACGAGCTGTCCCCCACGACCCTTACGGGTCACCCCCTACCCCCCGAGGAGGAGTTCACAGTGGGAGTAACCCTGGCCAAGGGCGGCAACGTCTCGCTCAGCAAGGAGGCCCCCGGCCTGACCGCTGTCCTGATCGGGCTGGGCTGGGACGTCCGCACCACCACCGGCACCGACTACGACCTCGACGCCTCCGCGCTGCTGCTGGACGCGGCCGGGAAGGTCGCCTCCGACGCGCACTTCATCTTCTACAACAACCTCACCAGCCCGGACGGCTCCGTCGAGCACACCGGCGACAACCTGACCGGTGAGGGCGACGGCGACGACGAGTCCATCAAGATCAACCTCACCGCCGTCCCGGCCGCCATCGACAAGATCGTCTTCCCGGTCTCCATCCACGACGCCGACAACCGGGGCCAGAGCTTCGGCCAGGTCCGCAACGCCTACATCCGCGTCGTGAACCAGGCCGGCGGCCAGGAGATCGCCCGCTACGACCTCTCCGAGGACGCCTCCACCGAAACCGCCATGGTCTTCGGCGAGTTGTACCGGCACGGCGCCGAGTGGAAGTTCCGCGCGGTCGGCCAGGGGTACGCCTCCGGACTGCGCGGCATCGCGGCCGACTTCGGCGTGAACGTCTGAACAGCCGTCGGACGTACGGGGATCGCCCCGAGGGGATCGCCTTGAGGGGAGGCCCTCGGGTGGTCCCTCTTCCGTCCTATCCACCACCGGGAGACCAGATGGCCGTCCCGCACCACCTCCGCCCGGAGGACCGAGCGGACTTCGAGGAGACCCTGCGCCTGGCACTCGTCAGGACGGGCCAACGTGACCTGAAAGAACGGGCGTTGGCCGATGCCGACCTGATCGCTGCCACGGCCCGCACCGAGTACGACGCGTACGTGGCCCTACGGCAGGACGCCCGCCGTCAGCCCGCCACGCCGAGCACCGCGCTCGCGGCCCTCGCCGTCCTCACCCCGATCATCTCCGGCACCTCCGCCGTCTTCCTCCTCATCGCCGGTTACATTCTCCAACTCGCCGACGCAGCCGACCCGTTGCCCGGCTCCCTACTCACCGCCGGCTGGATCCTCGGCACCATCGCCGTCCTCAGCACCCTGCTCGCCGTCACCGCCCTCCTGCACACCGCCCTCCGCAACCGCCGAGGCCCCGCCTCGCCCGCCGAGGTCGAACAGGCACGGCTGGAGTGGAAAAGGGCCTTGCTGGAACGGGGGTTGGTGCCGTATCTGACCGGGTCGGGGGACAACTCGGGGCGTACAGCGACAGGTTGAGGCGGGAACGCGCCGTGCGCCGGAGCCTGCTCGTGGCAGCTCCGGCAGCAGAGCGCTCTTCGCAAGGCGCGGCCCAGCACACCCCAGCTTGATGGGGTTCACAACCACGCTCGGCAGGGTGACTGCCACCTTGCAGGAGCGGACGGGCCCTCCTCTCCCTCAGGAGGCCGGCCCGCCCACCGCGTCAGCTCACGGCGCGTGTCCGCCCGCGAACCGCCCTCACTTCAGCCCCAGCGCCCCCGCGAGCTTCCGGTACCCCACCGCCGGGTCGTTCTCCTCCCCCAGCAACTGGACCACCACGTGGTCGGCTCCCGCCTCGACATGCGCTCGCAGTCCCGCCGCCGCGGCCTCCGGCCCGCCCTGGGTCACGAGGTCGGCGAGGAGCCGGTCACTGCCCGGGGCGGTCAGATCCTCGTCGCTGTAGCCCAACGCCCTCAGGTTCGACGTGTAGTTGCCGAGCGTCAGGTAGTACTTGACGCCGTCGATGGCCAGTTCGCGGGAGCGCACCGGGTCCGGGTCCACGACGACCTTCTGCTCGGTCGCCAGAATCGGCCCGGCGCCGAGGATCTCGCGTGCCCGCCGGGTGTGTTCGGGGGTGACCAGATACGGGTGCGCCCCAGCGGCCCGCTCCCCGGCGAGCCGCGTCACCTTCGGCCCGAGTGCCGCCAACACCCGTCGGCCGACGGGCACTTCGGCGTCGTCCAGTACATCCAGGTACTCGTTGAGCGCCTGATAGGGCCGTGCGTACTCCTGTGTGGCCTCCCGGTGTCCCGCGCCGATCCCCAGCAGGAAGCGGTCCGGGTGCCGTTCGACGATCCGGTGGTAGGCGCGGGCCACCTCCGGCGCGGGGCTCGCCCAGATGTTCACGATCCCGGTCGCGACCACCAGGCGCTCGGTCGCGTCCAACAGGCGTTCGATCACGTCGAATTCGGAGACCGGCAGATTCCCGAGCCACACGGACCCGAACCCGAGGTCCTCCAACTCCGCGGCCAGCTCGGGCGAGGTACCGGTGAGCCGCCAGACGCCGTAGGTACCGAGGTCGAGGCGTGCGGGATCACTGTTCGTCGTCATGACGGGACCAACTGGCCACACTCGCCCCTTATTCCGACCCCGATCGAAATAATTCCCCCACCCTGCCTCCTCACCGAGGCCCCCGCGTCGAGGCACCCCAGCCAGCGCCCCCCTCACCACGGAACCCCTCTCCCATGCACCACCTCCATCCGCGAAACCGCCCTGGTCAGCACCACGTACAACCGATGCCACCCCCGCTCCTCCCCCTCCACGATCGCCCTCGGCTCGACGACCACGACATGGTCGTACTCCAGCCCTTTCACGGTCCCCGCCCCCACCACCTCGACCCGATCCCCCGACAGCCCCTGGAATCGGGCCACTTCGGCGTCGGCGACCACCACCCCCACCGACCCCTCCTCCTTCGACGCCCGCCGCACGGCGTCCGACACACCGTCGTACAGCTCCCCTTCGACCCGGGTGACGAGCAACTCCCCACCTCCACGCAGGGATCGGGCGGCGGATACGTCGACGTCCAGCCGCCCGAGCACCCGGTTGGCGAGTTCCAGTACGACACCGGGGACCCGGAAACCGACGGTGAGCGGTACCACAACGGCGTCCGGCTTGCCGAGATGCGCCAGCTGCTCCCGCCAGGACCGGGCCGCCCACACCGTCGTCCCCTGTGCCAGGTCGCCGAGGACGGTGAGGGAGCCGAACTCCGCACGCCGGGCGATGGCACGGCACTCCATGGGCGAGAGGTCCTGGGCCTCGTCGACGACGACATGGCCGAATCCGGCGGGGTGGGCGAGCAGTCCGGCGACCTCGTCGAGCAGCACCAGATCCGCGGCGGACCAGCGGACGGACTTCCAGGAGCGGGCCGGCCTCGCCCAGACCAGCACCGCCTGCTCGTCCGCCGACAGGACACCCTCCGCACACCGGCCCAACTCGGCACCTTCACGCAGGAGTTCGTACACCACCTCCTCCGCGCGCAGCTTCGGCCACACCGCCTCGACGCAGCCGTCCACCGCCCGTTCCACCCGCCGCACCCAGGCGGCACCCCGCGTCCCGCTGCGGCGTTCGGCCTCCGCCCGCATCCGGACGACGATCCGCGTCCGCACCCGCTCCCGCCCGACCTCGTACGGCGGCGCCTCCCCCTCGTCGAGCACCCCTCGGACGATGTCGGCGACCTGCCCGGCCGGCACCCGCCACCGGTACGACCCCTCCTGGACGACGGCCCCCTGAGCACCGTCCACGCGGACCCTCCCGTAGACCGCGCGGTGTAGTACCTCAGCCATACGCGGGTCGTGCTTGAGAGCTACGACGTCCCGGGTGTCGGTACCGGTGACGGGGTGGCGGGCGATCTCGTCGAGAAGCGTCGACTGTCGTACTCCGGTCTCGCCGAGGGAGGGCAGTACCTCGGAGATGTACGAGAGGAACGTCCGGTTGGGCCCGAGGATCAGCAGCCCGGAACGCTGGATGCGGCGCGGATGCGTGTATAGCAGGTAGGCCGCGCGATGCAGCCCCACCGCCGTCTTGCCGGTCCCGGGCGCCCCCTGCACACAGATCGAGTCCCCGAGCCCGGCGCGTACGAGGTCGTCCTGCTCGGGCTGGATCGTCGCGGCGATGTCCCGCATCGGGCCCACACGGGGCCGCTCCAGCTCGCGGGTGAGCAGCGTCCCGAGAGGGGTGCCGGGGACGACGCCGTCGTGCGCGCCGACACCGGGGACGCCGTCGGCGCGGGCCCCGGCGTCAGCGCTCGCGTCAACGTCCGCGTCAACCCACGTCCCGTCCACTGCCCCCCCCACCCGCCCCCAGCCGCTCGTCCTCCAGCCCCGTCAGATCCGCCGAGTCCCCCCGGCTCCCGGCCGCCCACCCGAACCGCCGCCGGACTTCCACACCCTGTGGATCGCGGGCGGACGCCTGGTAGAACGCCCGCGACACCGGCGCGCGCCAGTCGACCACCAGCGGCGGATCGGCGGGCCGCTCGCTCACCCGGACCCGCCCCACGTGGTGCGCCCGCCCGTCCCCGAAGTCCAGTCGCCCGAAGAACAGCGGCCCCTCGGGCAGCTCGTGCAGCGCCTTGGCGTGGCTCCGCAGCCGGTACCCGAGGACCTCCGCGTCGGCCCCGGACGCGGAGACGTCCTCACCGGTGACGACCTGCTGATCGGCGCCGCTCACCATCGCGGCGAAGGCGGCTCGGCAGCGGTCGTGGTGGGCGCGTTCGCTCCGCAGGGATGCCTCTAGCTCCAGCTCAAGCTCGTCAGCCATACGACGAGCCTAAGCCACAAATTTAACCGAGTCACATTTTTAACCGGTCCATAATCATTCCGGAGTCGCGCCGGACTTCACGTACAGCACCTCCCGAGCCTGATTCGCCGCCCGCGCGATGCTCTCCGACACGAAGTCCATGAACCGCGCCATGTTCTCCAGCCGCACGGCCGCCGGCGTCCCGCTCCCCAGCACCCCCACCCCTTCCCGCGCGACCCCCGCGAGATGGGCGGTGGCCTTCGCGCTGGCCATCGTCGACTGGTACATCACGTCGTCGTCGACGACATACCGCTCCCGGCGCCGCCCCTCCACCCCCCTCTCGCGTCGCACCAAGCCCTGAGCCTCCAAAAACGCGATCGCCTTGGACACGGACGCGGCGCTGACCCCTAGACGCCCCCCTAGCTCTCCAGCGGTAAGACTCCCGCTGTCGGTGACGTAGAGCGCGGCCAGCACCCGCGACGTCATGTGCGGCAGCCCCTGCTGCGTGAACAGCGTCGCGAACGCTTCCTCGTACTCTCGTACGGCCTCGGCGTCCCGCCCGTCGGCAGCCGAGGCCGCCCCGGCCGCCCCCGCCCCCGAGGCCGCC
>NZ_JBTYMC010000151.1:0-15838 GCF_054880855.1 Streptomyces sp. S6
CTCGACGGTCGCCGCCTCGGTGCCGGCCGGCAGCCGCAGCACCGCGTGCAGTCCCGCAGCGACCCCGCTCACCCGGACGTGCGGCGCCCGCTCGGCCAGCACCGCGACGAGCCGGTCCCGGCGGACGCGGTACCGCTGACGCATCCGGCGCACATGACGGTCGTACGCCCCGCAGGCGATCAGGTCGGCGAGCGCCAACTGCTCGGGGACGCTCGCCCACGCCTCCCGCTCACCCTTGGCCTCCCGGACCGCGTCGACGAGACGGCCCGGAAGGACCATCCAGCCCAGCCGCACCGCCGGGGACAGACTCTTGCTGACCGAGCCGACGTAGACGACCCGCTCCGGGTCGAGACCCTGGACGGCGCCGACGGGCCGGCGGTCGTACCGGAACTCGCCGTCGTAGTCGTCCTCCAGAACGAGCGCCCCACGCGCGCGTGCCCAGTCGACCACCGCGGCCCGCCGCTCCGGGCGCAGGGGGCCACCGGTCGGGAACTGGTGGGCCGGGGTGAGCAGGACGGCCCGCTCCCGGCCCAGCCCGTCGACCCGCGCGCCGTGCTCGTCCAGCGGCAGCGGGACCGTCCGTACGCCCGCCGCCGTCAGCAGGCCCTGGTGGAAGCCGAGTCCGTACGACTCGACGGCCACCGGGCCGCGCAGCACCCCGCCCCCGCCCTGGCCGAACAGCAGGCGCAGGGCGTGCGCGAAACCGGAGCAGATCACGATCCGGTCCGGCTCGGTCCGCACGCCCCGCGCGCGGGCCAGATACTCGGCGAGCGCCTCCCGCAGCTCCCGCCGCCCGGCCGGATCCCCCGGCCCGAACGCCTCGCTCGGCGCGTTCTGAAGGGCCCTCCGGTAGGACGCCAGCCAGGCCGCGCGCGGGAACGACGACGCGTCCGGAGTGCCCTGCCGGAGATCGTGCAGCGGGCCACGCGCGCGTGGAGGTGCGGTAACTGCCGGTTCCCCGGCGTGTCGCAGGGGCTCCGTACGGTCCGCCACCCGCGTGCCCGAGCCCTGCCGGGCCGTCAGCCACCCTTCGGCGACGAGCTCCGCGTACGCGTCCGCCACCGTGTTGCGGGCCACCCCGAGGTCGGCCGCCAGCGAACGGTACGGCGGCAGCCGGGTCCCCGGCGCGAGGCGCCCGCCCCGGACGGCCTCCCGCAGCGCACCGATGAGCGCGGCCCGGCGGCCACCCGGACCGGACAGGTCGAGGTGCAGGTCGGAGCCGATGCGCTCGGCGGAATTGACCCATGATTTCGCCATGGGAATGCACCCTACAGAGGGGCTAATCGCGGCCTAGATTCGAAGACATGACGACGCACACGAACGAGACGCAGGCCGCCCCCGTCGACACCGAGGCCGGCATCGCCGCCGCCGAGGCCGCCCGTACCCGCCTGAACTTCGGCTCGGCCGCCCGCAAGACCTTCCGGGCCGTCATCGCGCTGGACGCGGCGGCCCGCGAGGGACTCGACCCGGCCCTCGTCGAACTGGTCCAGATCCGCGCCTCCCACCTCAACGGCTGCGCCTACTGCCTCCACATGCACACCAACGACGCCCGCAAGGCCGGTGAGACCGAGGACCGCCTCCACCTCGTCCCCGTCTGGCGGGAGGCCCGCCACTTCTACACGCCGAAGGAGCGGGCCGCTCTCGCCCTCACGGAGGCGGTCACTCTGCTGCCCCGGGGAGGCGTCTCCGACGAGGTCTACGCCGAGGCCGCCGCTCATTTCGGTGAGCAGGAGCTTGCCCAGTTGATCGGGATGATCTGTGCGATCAACACGTGGAACCGGGTGGCATTGGCGACGGGGAAGGTGGCGGGGACGGATGAGCGCTGAGGGGGTGGGAGGGGGCGGGGGAGGTGCGGCGGGCGGCTGTGGGGTTCGGATGGTTCAGGGGGGACGGCTGAGGGCGTTTCGCCGGGACGCGGGCGGTGGCGCCGGGGTTCGGGGCGGTGAGCCGGGGAAGAGGGCGGGGGCCTGAGGGAAGGGGGCGGAGTTCACGGTTCCGAGCGGGCAGGCCGACAGGCGTTGGCCAGGGGTCAGGACCCGGGAGGCCGTGCCACTTCAGGCTGCGCCTCGCCCCGGCAACCGCTCTGCCAAGCGGAGTGCGGTGCGCGCTCGGGGCATCGCGGGGTGGGTGGCAGACTCAGGACGGACCTGATCGGAGCGGCGGATTCCGCCTCCGGGCACGGCAGGGGCCGCCGGCTGCCCCGTCGCCCGGGACCGACCCAGGCGGAGCGGCAGATTCAGGCCAACGCCAAGACGTACGCCACGGCCGCCGCCCCCGACGCCGCCGTCCTGACGTGGTTCCACAGCGTCCACTCCCGCAGATACGCAGGCCAGTAGGCGAGCGCCTCCGCCGACTCCGCGTCGAGCCCGCGCAGCTTCTCGTTGCGCGGCACGTTCGCCGCCGCCGTCACCCCGAACGCCCCCACCAGATACAGCCCGCTGCCCAGCAGCAGTTCCACCCGCCCCTCGGCCGGCCACAGCACGAACGTCACCACCGCGACCACCCCGCACACGGCCGCCGCTCCCAGGAACAGCACCATGAACACCGAGGTCAGAGCCGCCTTGTTGATCGCGTTCATCGCGGCCACCCCCTCGCGCGCGGGCAGCGCCCCGAGCCCGCGCATCACCAGCACGGAGAACGCCGCGAACACCCCGGCCATCACTCCGGTCGCCAGCACTCCGGCCACCGCCAGTGCCACGTACGGCCCCTCCACCATGAAGGTCAACTCCCCCCGTCACCGCCGAGATCCTGCCCTCACCCACCCCCTCACCACAAGTGATGCCCCGGACAGGATCAGTGACGCGCCGCTGTCCACACCGCCCCCCTGGTTCTCCTCAGCGTCGGCACCTCCACCTCGTCCACCACCGCCACCGCGAGGTCCGCGTACGACAACCCGGGCGCCCCTTCCGGCACTTGATCACCGCCGACGACGTACCGCCCCCCGACCGGCCCCTCCGTCAGCTCCCCGCCCGGCGTCAGCACCGCCCAGTCCACCCCGCCCCCGACCTCCCGCAGCCGCGCCAGCCCCGCCGCATGCTCCCGCGCGTACGCCAGATGCTCCGGCGGGACCGCCGCGCCCTCCATCATGGGCCGGCCGTCCGGCCCCACCAGATCCGCGAACAGCCCCAGGACGACCAGCCGCGCCACCCCCTCCGCCGTGAGCAGCGCGTCCACGGCCCGGACGAAGAAGCCCGGCTCGAACCCCGCCGCGGCCTGGACGACCGCCCACCGCCCGGCCGTCCCGGCCAGCACCGCCCGCGGATCGGTGACGTCCCCACGGACGACCGTCATCCCGTCCGCCCCGAGTTCCGGGTACCGCGCCGGGTCCCGGACGACCCCGGCCACCGCGAGCCCGCGCCGACGCGCCTCCGCGCACACCGCCCGACCGGCCCGTCCGCCGGCCCCGAAGACGACGATCCCGTCCATGCCCGAACCTCCTCACCGGGCGGCGCACTTCGCCGCCCGGACCGGAGCATGGACCCCGAAGTGCCGGTTACCGCAACGGTATCGGCGCTAACCTCGACGGATGACCGACGCACTCCGCCCGGACATGTTCCATCCGGCCTGCCCTTCTGCCGACGTTCCGTTCAAGGTCGGTGACAAGTGGTCGGGAATGGTTGTCCGTTGTCTGGAGGCCGGTCCGCGCCGGTTCACCGAACTGCGGGTGCCGTTGCGGGGGGTCACCCCGAAGGTCCTGAGCGAGACGCTGCGGGCGATGGAGCGGGACGGTTTCCTCTCCCGTACCGCTTACGACGAGAACCCGCCGCGCGTCGAGTACGCCCTCACCCCCCTCGGTCGCACCCTGCTGCCCCTCCTCGACGCGGCCCAGGCATGGAGCGAGGCCAACCTCCCCGCAGTCCTCGCCGCCCGCGCGACCTCCGTCTCTGACGCATCATGACCTCTGTGCGACTAGAAGCGATCACTTGGGACCGACTCGCCGACCGGCTGGTGGAGCGGCTGTCCGATCTGGAACCGGCGGACGGCAGCCCGTGGCCGCGTATCGCCTTCGACGGCGCCCCGGCGGCCCGCCCGGGAGACCTCGCGGGGCTCGTCGCGGAGGGGCTGAAGGCGCGCGGCCGGCCCTCGCGGGTCGTCGACACCCACGGCTTCCTGCGGCCCGCCTCGCTCCGGTTCGAGTACGGCCGCCGGGACCTGGACGCCTACTACGACGGCTGGTTCGACACCCGCGCCCTGTGGCGGGAGGTCTTCGGACCCCTCGAAGCCGGGGGCACCGGACGCGTCCTGCCCGACCTGTGGGACCCGGCGACCGACCGCGCGACCCGCAGCCCCTACGTCGAACTCCCGCCCGGCGGGCTGCTGTTGCTCCACGGGCCGCTCCTGCTGCGGCACTGGTTCCCCTTCGACCTCAGCGTCCACCTCCGCCTCTCCCCGGGCTCACTGCGCCGCCGCACCCCCGAGAGCGAGCACTGGACGCTCCCGGCCTACGAGCGGTACGAGAAGGAGACCGACCCCGCGACGACCGCTGACGTCCTGGTGCGGGCCGACGATCCACGCCACCCCGCGTGGAACGGCTGAGAGGGGCGGGGGGCAAGAACTCCGCGTCCGTCGCGGCCCTCGGCCCCCAGAGGGCCGGACGCGGTGCCGGTGCGCCGGGAGCTGCGGGTCGAGGCCTGTGGGTGTGACCTCGTGGACGTGCGCCATGCCGGGGGCCCGGCAAGAATGTAGGGCGCCGGGACAGCGGCGCGTCCGCGCCGTGCCGGCCGTCCGGCCAGGGAGGCAGCCCATGACCACCGCCGGAGACATCATGCACCGGGGCGCTCAGTGGATCCCCGCGCACGAGACCCTCGACCGAGCCGCCCAGCTGATGCGCGACCTCGACGTCGGAGCCCTGCCCATCAGCGATGCGGACGACAGGCTCTGCGGCATCCTCACGGACCGCGACATCGTCGTCGGCTGCGTCGCCATGGGGCACGACCCGGCCGAGGTGACCGCCGGTCAGATGGCCCAGGGGACCCCGCGTTGGATCGACGTCGGAGCCGGCGTCGACGAAGTGCTCCACGAGATGCAGGGACACCGCATCCGCCGGCTCCCCGTGATCGAGAACAAGCGCCTCGTCGGCATGATCAGCGAGGCCGACCTCGCCCAGCACCTCAACGAGAGCCAGATCGCCTCCTGGGCCGAGAGCGTCTACTCCCGGGGCTGAGCCCCTCGGCGGTACCCCCTCGCTCCGGCGCACCGGTCGGCCCCCGTCAGAGCCAGCCGTTGCGCCGGAAACCCCGGTACAGGGCCAGACACGCCACCGCTATCACCCCGAGCACCAGCGGGTAGCCGTACGTCCAGCGCAGCTCCGGCATGTGGTCGAAGTTCATGCCGTAGATCCCGCAGACCATCGTCGGCACCGCGATCACCGCCGCCCACGCCGTGATCTTCCGCATGTCCTCGTTCTGTGCGACCGTCACCTGTGCCAGATGCGCCTGGAGAATCGAGTTCAGCAGTTCGTCGAAGGCGGCGATCTGCTCGGTGGCGCGCAGCAGATGGTCCGAGACGTCCCGGAAGTACGCCTGTATCTCCGGGTCGACCACCCGCACCGGACGGTCCGCTAGGTCCAGCAGCGGACGGCCCAGCGGGACCACCGCCCGCTTCAGTTCGAGGAGTTCGCGCTTGAGCTGGTAGATCCGGCCGGGGTCGGCCCGCGCGCCGTCCTCCGCGAAGACGTCCGTCTCCACCTGGTCGATGTCCTCCTGCATCGCGTCCGTGACCCGCAGGTAGTCGTCCACCACGTGGTCCGCGATCGCGTGCAGCACCGCCGAAGGGCCCTTGGCGAGCTGGGCGGGGTCGGACTCCAGCTCCTCACGGAGCGGGCCCAGCGAGCCGTGCCGGCCGTGCCGGACCGTCACCACGAAGTCCTCGCCGACGAACACCATGATCTCGCCGGTGTCGACCACCTCGCTGGTCGCCGTCAGCTGTTCGTGCTCCACGTAGCAGACTGTCTTGAAGACCGCGAACAGCGTCTCGCCGTAGCGCTCCACCTTCGGGCGCTGGTGGGCCTCCACCGCGTCCTCGACGGCCAGGGGGTGCAGGTCGAAGAGCTCGGCGATGCCCTCGAACTCCTCGGTCGTCGGTTCGTGCAGCCCCAGCCAGACGAAGCCGTCGCCCTTCTTGCGGACCCGCTCGACCGTCTCCACCAGGTCCGCGCCGGACGGGGCGCGGACGCCCTCCCGGTAGGTCACGCAGTTCACCACGGAGGAGCCCAGCGGCGAACGCGCGTGATGGCTCAGATCGACCCGGGTGTGCCGCCGAGCCAGCCGCGCCACCCTGCGCAGGCCGCCCACCCGGCCCAGGCCGGCGACCTTCCGCAGATTCCCCGCCATGGTCATGTGGATCTCCTCGCCGACTCCCCGTGCACCGCTCTCCCGTGCCTGGCCAGCCAGTGTGCCAGCTCGGCGCAAGGGCAGGGTAAGCCTGTGGAAAACTCTGATTCCGTGCCGTTCCCGCCTGTGGACAACTCTGTTCCCCGCGTGCGGGAAGCCATGCGGGGAGCGGATTTCCGGCCGCGTCGCCCGCATCCGCGAACCTGTGCAAATGGGATGATCCGATCATGACGCGAACCGACGGGTATCTCCTCGACAACCGGCGGGCGGAGGCGGGAGAGCGCTTCGACGCCTTCGCCGCGCTCTTCGACCCCACGACCTTCCGCCACCTCGAAGCGTTCGGCATCGGACCCGGCTGGCGCTGCTGGGAGGTCGGCGCGGGCGGCACCTCCGTCGCCTCCTGGATCGCCAAGAAGGTCGGCCCGACCGGCAGGGTCCTCGCCTCCGACATCGACACCACCCACCTCGCCGCCGCCGCGCGCCCGCCCATCGAGGTCCGCGTCCACGACGTCGGCGCCGAGGAACCGCCGGGCGAGGGGTTCGACCTCGTCCACGCCAGGCTCGTCCTCGTTCATGTCCCGGACCGGGAACGGGCGTTGCGCTCGATGATCAAGGCGCTGCGGCCCGGCGGACGCCTCCTGATCGAGGACGCCGACCCCGCCCTCCAGCCCCTGATCTGCCCCGACGAGCACGGTCCCGCCCAGCAGTTGGCCAACCGGCTCCGCCAGGGCTTCCGCACCCTCCTCGCCGAACGCGGCGCCGACCTGTCCTACGGACGCCGCCTGCCCCGCCTCCTGCGCGACGCCGGTCTCCACCGCGTCGAGGCCGACGCCTACTTCCCCGTCACCTCCCCCGCCTGCGCCGCCCTCGAATCCGCGACCGTCCGCCACCTCCGCGCCGACCTGATCGCCGCCGGCCTCGCCACTGACACCGACATCGACCGCCACCTCACGAACGTGGCCTCCGGAACGATGGACCTCGCCACGGCACCGATGATCTCGGCGTGGGGGAGGAAGGGGTAGCGGCGGGGGAGCGGTGCCGTCGGAAAGAGCCGCGCACGATTCCGAAGCCGCCGTATGCGCATGCGGTACGGGGACTTCCGGGAGACGCGCCGGGAACGGCGTACTGCGCGGCCGTCCGGGCAGCGGCGATCCGGAACTCGTCGGCACCGTGCGAGGCGACGGTCGTCCCGACAGTGTCCGTCCCGCGCGCGGAGGCTGCCGCATCGGGCACGCACCACACGGCTCAGCTCACCGCTCCACGCGCGCGTGTACGACGGCGTGTACGGGTCGGCTTCGCGGGATCCGGCGGTCACCGCCCTACGCGCGCGTGCGCGACGGCAAGTCCCAGCTCTTCAACGCCCTGGCCGGCGTCACCGCCTCGCGCGCGTGCGCAGGAGCCCTCCGTGCCCGTCCGTCCCGCGCGAGTGCCCCCGACACCTCCCTCTGCCTCACTCGCCGCCCTACAACCTCCCCGGCACCCCCGCCCCCGAAGGACGTGCCCCCACCTGCTCCACCGCCCGTGCTCCCGCCCGGCACCCCTCCGCGGCGGCGGCCTCGGGAGTGGCGCCGGTCAGGAGTGTCGCCAGGAACGCGCCGGTGAAGGCGTCGCCCGCGCCGGTGGTGTCCTGGGGGTGTGCGGGGACGGCGGGGACCCGGGCGGCCACGGTGCCCTCGCCGGCGATCAGGGCGCCGTGCGGGCCGTCCTTGGCGACGACCAGGGGGATGCGACGGCTGAGTTCGGCTGCCGCGCCCGCCGTCTCCGTCAGGCCCGTGAGCAGGCACGCCTCGTCCCGGCTGGGGAGCAGGACGTCGATCCCGTCCACGAGTTCCAGGAACCGCTCGGCACCCAGCTCCGCGAGGAACCCGGCCGACGCGGGATCGAGACTCACCGCCACTCCACGCGCGCGTGCGGACGCGACGGCGACGCGCACCAGCCTCCGCCCGGTGCCGGAGAACAGCAGATAACCCGAAAGATGCATCCGGACGACGCCGTCGAGCAGCTCCTCCGACCAGTCCCCGGGCCCTAGCCGCAGCGCCGCCCCGCTGTCCGTGACGAACGTCCGCTCGGCCGCCGCATCCGAGTCGACGAGACAGATCACCGTCCCGGTCGCGGCCTCCGTATCGACGACCAGCCGAGGCCGTACCCCACAGCCGGTCAGCTCCCTCTCGTGCCAGGCCGCCTCGTGTTCACCCACCCGCCCCAGCAGCCGCACGTCCTGGGCACCCCAATGAGCCGCCCAGCACGCCACATTGGCCCCCGCCCCACCCGGCAGCCGCCGCACCACAGCCGTCGTGTCGGTGCCCACGGCCAACGGCCCCCGATACCGCGCGACCACATCGGTGACGACGTCCCCGACGACCAGCAGCCCACCCCGGCGACGCGCCGCGCCGGCTTCTGGAGCGCCGGCACGCGCCTCGGCGACGCCGTCTCCGAGGGCCTCACGGCCGTCCGCCGAGCCCCTGTCCCCGAAACCCCCGCCCGCGCCCGTCACCGCGCCCTCAGCGCCCCGCCCCCTCAAACCCCCGCCCAAGCCGCCGCGATGCGCCCCGCGAGCCGTACGTTGCCGCGTACGGCCGCGAGGTTGGCCTCCAGGGAGGCGCCGTCGGTGTGGCGGACGAGGTGGTCGAGGAGGAACGGGGTGACGGCCTGGCCGGTGATGTTCCCGGCCTCGCAGGCGCGCAGCGCGTCGGCGAGTACGCGCGCGTGGAGGCCGGGATCCAACTGCTGGTCCAAGGGGACGGGGTTGGCGACGATCAGGGCGGACTCCGGGGCGTCGAGCCGGTCCTGGGCCCGCATCACCTCGGCGACCTCACCGGGCGTACGGAGCGTCCACTCCACGGGATGACCGGAGTCGGAGAGGTAGAAGCCGGGGAAGCGGTCGGTGCCGTACCCGGCGACGGCCACACCGAGGGTCTCCAGGCGCTGGAGGGTCGCGGGGACGTCCAGGATCGACTTGACGCCCGCGCACACCACGGTGATCCGCGTCCGCGCCAGCAGCCCGAGGTCGGCCGACTCGTCCTGCGTGAGCGTCCACTCCCGGTGCACGCCGCCGAGCCCGCCGGTCGCGAACACCCGCACCCCGGCCAGCGCCGCGAGCTGCGCGGTCGCCGAGACCGTCGTCGCCCCGCTCGCCCCGGCGGCCACCGCGAGCGGCAGGTCGCGATGGCCCAGCTTGCGGATGCCGTCCTCGCTCGCGATCCGCTCCACCTGGTCCTTGTCCAGGCCGACATGGGGCCGCCCGTCCAGCACGGCGACGGTCGCCGGTACGGCACCCTCCTCACGGACGACGGCCTCCAGCTCCCGCGCCACCTGGAGGTTGCGCGGCCGGGGCAGCCCGTGCGCGATGATCGTCGACTCCAGGGCCACGACGGGCCTGCCCGCCGCGAGCGCCTCCCGTACCTCTTCCGACACCACCAGCACCATGGGCCCGCCTCCCGTCGGTCGCTCTCCCCTTCATCTCTGGCGACCACCCCGTCCGGTCAAACCCGCACGGCCTGTGGGAGACACCACCGGCCCCGGACGTATGACGGACGACTCAGCAGCCACCGGCCCCTCACGGTCGGCTGCCACACCCACCCGCACGAGCAACCGACCCTCCGCGCACGCCTGAGCGACCCTCAGAACAACGGCTCCGGCAACACCCCCTCCAGCGCCAGCAGCCGCCGCTTCGTCTCCAGGCCGCCCCCGAACCCGCCGATCCCCCCGTCGCTCTCCACGACCCGGTGGCACGGCACCACGACCGGCAGCGGATTGGACCCCATCGCCACGCCGACGGCCTGTGCGGCGTCCGGCTGCCCCACGCGCCGGGCCAGGTCGCCGTACCCGACGACCGAGCCGTAGGGCACGCCGGCCGCCAGTTCGCGCAGCACCCGCCGGTTGAAGCCGGAGATCAGCGACCAGTCCAGCGGCAGCGTGAACTCCCGGCGCCCGCCCGCGAAGTACTCCTCGACCTGGCGGACCGCCTCGGCCAGCACCGGCGCGTCGGGGGCCCGGACCGGCTCGGCCCCCAGCCGGTCCGCGAGCCGCTCCAGCGCCCGCCCCCGCACCGCGTCCCCCGCATGGAACACGACGTTGACCAGCCCTTCGCCGGTCGCCGCCAGCAGCAGCGGCCCGATCCCGCTCTCGACGACGGCCCACACGACCCGCGCCCCGTACTCCCCGTCCGTGCTCATGCCCCCACCGTACGGCCCCCCACTGACAACGCCCTCGGCTCACGCCCCGGGGAACGCCCCCCGCACCACGTCCGGCTTGTTGGTGATGATGCCGTCGACGCCGTACCCGGCCGCCCGGCGCGCGCTCACGGCGTCGTCGACCGTCCACACGTACACGCCCAGCGGACGACCGTGCGGCCCCCACTGCGCGTGCACGGCGGAGACGTAGTCGCGCGTCACCGTGGTGTGCGACGGGTTGATCAGATCGGCGAAGCGCGCGTAGGACGGCAGATCGGCGACGGCCGGGGTGCCGAGGAAGCCGGTGCGGACGACCGGCCTGAGGTTGTGGACCGTACGGATGCTGTCGGCGCTGAAACTCTGCACGACCAGCCGGTGGGAGACATGCAGCCAGTCGAGCCAGCCCTCGTTGGCGAGCACCTTGACGATCTGCTGCTCGATACCGGGATAGAGCTGCGGATTCTTGATCTCCAGGAGGAGTTTCTGCCGGTGCCTGTCGAGACGGTTCACGAACTGCTTCAGCGTCGGCACCCGCTGACCCGCGAACGCAGGTCCGAACCAGCTGCCCGCGTCGAGCTGCGCGATCTCCGCGGCCGTGAAGTCTTTCACTTTCCAGGGAGAGCGGTGTGGAAAGATCTTGGCCGCATTGGTGGTGCGGCGCAGCGTGTCGTCGTGGATCACCACGAGTTCGCCGTCCTTTGTCCGCTGGACGTCGTTCTCGACCCAGGCGACCTCCATTTCGGCCGCTTTGTCGACGGCGGCGAGCGTGTTCTCCGGAGCCTGTGCGGACGCTCCCCGGTGGGCCACGACGACCGGCGCGGGACGGGCTGCCGCCCGCGCGTCAGGGGCCGGCGTGAAGAGCGTCGCGGCGGCGCCGAGAAGGACAGTGGTCGTAACGGCGGCTACGCGCGCGTGCATGACGCCTCCTCGCTTTCTGTGATCACGTAAGGATTCACTGTGACATCAAGGGGGCGGCGCCGAAGGAGGTCTCGGATGGCCACAGAATGAATGAAGACAGCCACACGCGCTCACCACGGGCGCACAAGTGGGGCAAGGGCGTGTTTCTTTGCCGGAAAATCGTTCGACCATTCCGGTGAGGGTCATACTCTCTGCGTCGACCCCGACCGCTCGGCGGTCTCGGGAAGGGGCGCATTCCAGGGAAAAATCAATCAACAGGGCGGAAGGGCAACCCCGCATGCAAGGCACGGTCGACGGATTCAGCTACGGACTCGTCACCCCGCTGGTGGCCTACTTCATGGCCTGTCTCGGTGGTGCTCTCGGTCTGCGCTGTACGACCAGAGCCCTGCTCGTCTCCCACTCCTGGCGCCCGGGCTGGCTCGCCCTCGGCGCGGCGGCGATCGGCTCCGGCATCTGGACGATGCACTTCGTCGCCATGATGGGCTTCACCGTCCAGGGCGCACCCATCCGGTACGACAAGCCCCTCACGTACGCGAGCCTCGGTGTCGCGGTCGTCATGGTGGGCATCGGGATCTTCATCGTCGGCTACAAGGGAGCCTCGGGAACCGCCCTGTTCACCGGAGGGACGATCACCGGACTGGGCATCGCCTCCATGCACTACATGGGCATGGCCGGGATGCAGCTCAACGGCAGGCTGGAGTACAACACGGTCACCGTCGCCGCGTCCGTCGCCATCGCCATGGTGGCCGCGACCGCCGCGCTGTGGGCCGCGGGACAGGTCAGAGGGTTCCTGTGGAGCATGGGCGCGAGCCTCGTCATGGGCCTCGCCGTCACCGGCATGCACTACACCGGGATGGCCGCCCTCCGCGTCCACCTCCACCCTGGCGACACCACCTCGGGCGACTCGCCCGCCTCCCTGCTCGCCCCGATGCTGATCGGCCCCCTCGCCTTCCTGGCCCTCGCCGCCGTCGTCGTGGTCTTCGACCCCCTGATGGTCATGGGCAGACCCGCCGTGCCCCCCGTCGAGCACAAACCCGGTGTCCCGGCCCACCCCGCCGCCCACCACACCGGACGCCGCCCCGGCTTCCGCGCCCGGAGTGGCGCCGCCCGCCGGGACGTGCGTGCCCCGCAGAGCCGCTGACACGTAAAACCCCTGATGGGACCCCGTTGTCAGTGGGGGGTCGTACGGTGGATGGCATGCGGCCCGTTTCCAGCATCGAACGTACGGTGGCGCCCTTCGAGGTCGTCAGCCCCTACCAGCCCAGCGGCGACCAGCCGGCGGCCATCGCCGAGCTGAGCAAGCGCATCGAGGCCGGCGAGAAAGACGTCGTCCTCCTCGGCGCGACCGGCACCGGCAAGTCCGCCACCACCGCGTGGATGATCGAGCGGCTCCAGCGCCCCACGCTCGTCATGGCCCCGAACAAGACGCTGGCCGCCCAGTTGGCGAACGAGTTCCGGGAGCTCCTCCCGAACAACGCCGTCGAGTACTTCGTCTCGTACTACGACTACTACCAGCCCGAGGCGTACGTCCCCCAGTCGGACACCTACATCGAGAAGGACTCCTCGATCAACGAGGAGGTGGAGCGCCTGCGCCACTCCGCCACGAACTCCCTGCTCACCCGCCGGGACGTCGTCGTGGTCGCCTCCGTCTCCTGCATCTACGGCCTCGGCACCCCCCAGGAGTACGTGGACCGCATGGTCCCCCTGAAGGTCGGCGAGGAGATCGACCGGGACCAGCTGCTGCGCCGCTTCGTCGACATCCAGTACACGCGCAACGACCTCGCCTTCACGCGCGGCACGTTCCGGGTGCGCGGCGACACCATCGAGATCTTCCCGGTCTACGAGGAACTCGCGGTCCGCATCGAGATGTTCGGCGACGAGATCGAGGCGCTCTCCACGCTGCACCCGCTCACCGGCGAGATCATCAGCGAGGACCAGCAGCTCCACATCTTCCCCGCCACCCACTACGTCGCCGGCCCCGAGCGCCTGGAGCGCGCCGCCAACGACATCGAGAAGGAACTCGGCGAGCGCCTCGCCGAACTGGAGAAGCAGGGCAAGCTCCTGGAGGCCCAGCGCCTGCGCATGCGCACGACGTACGACCTGGAGATGCTCCGCCAGATCGGCTCCTGCTCCGGCGTCGAGAACTACTCGATGCACTTCGACGGCCGCGAGCCCGGCTCCCCGCCCAACACCCTCCTGGACTATTTCCCGGACGACTTCCTCCTCGTCATCGACGAGTCGCACAGCACCGTCCCGCAGATCGGCGCGATGTACGAGGGCGACGCCTCCCGCAAGCGCACCCTCGTCGACCACGGCTTCCGCCTCCCCTCCGCGCTCGACAACCGCCCCCTGAAATGGGAGGAGTTCCAGGAGCGCATCGGGCAGACGGTCTACCTGTCCGCGACCCCCGGCAAGTACGAGCTCTCCCGCGTGGACGGCGTCGTCGAGCAGATCATCCGTCCCACCGGCCTCATCGACCCTGAGGTCGTCGTCAAGCCCACCGAGGGCCAGATCGACGACCTGGTGCACGAGATCCGCGGCCGGGTCGAGAAGGACGAACGCGTTCTGGTCACGACGCTCACCAAGAAAATGGCCGAAGACCTCACCGACTACTTCCTCGAACTGGGCATCCAGGTCCGCTATCTGCACAGCGACGTCGACACGCTGCGCCGTATCGAGCTGCTGCGCGAACTGCGCTCCGGCGAGTTCGACGTCCTGGTCGGCATCAACCTCCTGCGTGAGGGCCTCGACCTGCCGGAGGTCTCCCTCGTGGCGATCCTCGACGCCGACAAGGAGGGCTTCCTGCGCTCCGGGACGTCCCTGATCCAGACGATCGGCCGCGCCGCCCGGAACGTCTCGGGCCAGGTCCACATGTACGCGGACAAGATCACGCCCGCGATGGAGCGCGCCATCGACGAGACCAACCGGCGCCGCGAGCGGCAGGTCGCCTACAACACGGCGAACGGCATCGACCCCCAGCCGCTGCGCAAGAAGATCAACGACATCGTCGCCCAGATCGCCCGCGAGGAGGTCGACACCGAACAGCTCCTCGGCAGCGGCTACCGCGCGAAGAAGGACGGCCGGGGCACGAAGGCGCCGGTGCCCTCGCTCGGCGACAAGTCCCTCAAGGGCGCCGGGCCCGCGAAGGCCGCCAAGGGCAAGGCGGGCAAGGCCGGGGCGACCGTCCCGACGGACACGCCCGCCGCCGACCTCGCCGAGCAGATCGAGTCGATGACCGAGCGGATGCGGGCCGCCGCGGCGGACCTCCAGTTCGAGGTCGCCGCCCGGATCCGGGACGAGGTCTCCGAGATGAAGAAGGAACTCCGCCAGATGAAGGAGGCGGGCCTGGCATGACCCGCGTGTCCGGGAGCGCCGCGCCGTCCGCGCTGTGTTGCAAGACCGACACAAAACGCGCTCCCGGGTACGGCACTGTCAGTGCCCTTGCGTAGGGTCGGGAACACCCGTGGAGCCCGCGGGAACCGGGGAAGTTCGAGAGGGGAATCAGCTCGTGACCGTCAACATGACCAAGGGTCAGGCCATCAGTCTTCAGAAGAACGACGGAGGCAGCCTGAGCGCGGTGCGGATGGGTCTCGGCTGGCAGGCGGCCCCGCGGCGCGGCCTGTTCGGTTCCCGGACCCGGGAGATCGACCTCGACGCCTCCGCCGTCCTCTTCGCGGACAAGCAGCCGGTGGACGTCGTCTTCTTCCGCCACCTCGTGAGCGACGACGGCTCCGTGCGGCACACCGGTGACAACCTGGTCGGCGGCGTCGGCCAGGGCGGGGACGACGAGGCGATCCTCGTCGACCTCTCGCGCGTGCCGGTCCACATCGACCAGATCGTCTTCACCGTCAACTCCTTCACGGGCCAGACCTTCCAGGAGGTGCAGAACGCGTTCTGCCGCCTGGTCGACGAGACCAACGGCCAGGAGCTGGCGCGCTACACCCTCGCGGGCGGCGGCAACTACACGGCCCAGATCATGGCGAAGGTGCACCGCGCGGGCCAGGGCTGGTCGATGACGGCCATCGGCACCCCGGCCAACGGCCGCACCTTCCAGGACCTGATGCCCGCCATCCAGCCGGTTCTCTGACCGGCACGCAGCACAGACGCGGCAGCACGACCGAGCACGACACAGGGGGACGACAGGCGATGACGGCCGAGCTGACGCGGGGGCAGAACCATCCGCTCACCCAGGTCCGCCTGGTGATCAGGGTCTCGGCCGCGGCACCGGTCGTCGCCGGGATCACCCTCGGCGACGAACAGGGCCGCGTCCCCGGCCCCGAGTGGGTCGCCCACCCCGGCGCCCCCGCGCTGCCGGGCCTGGAGGTCTCCCGGCAGGCCGCCGCCGAGCACCGTATCGCCGTCGACCTGGACGCCGTACCGGAGCGCGCGCACCGCGTGCACGTCCTGCTCGCGTTG